>VBON01000101.1:1104-10054 GCA_005877525.1 Nitrospirota bacterium | reverse complement strand
TTTTAAGATGACTGCCCTTCGTCTGGACACCCATGGCTCTTCTGTTCGCTACCGAACGCTCCGTTGCTGGCGCCTTTGTAGCTCGGCCTGGCGCTGGACGACATAGCGGATAATCTTCTCCCGGTCCTCTTCAGAGATGTCGGTAAACTGAACGACGACCGTGTGCGAGGGATCAAGACATTCAGGTTCGGGACGTATTTGCATAACCTCTCCGCGGGCCTCTACCACAATAAATGGAGGCAGCACCATGCGGAGGTCAATCAGTTCACCCTCCGTCAGCGGCCGCTCCGGAAGAAAGCGCACCCCGTCCCCGCTCACATTGACGTCCATCAAACGAGCGGCAGACGGCCGAGGCGATTGATGTTCGAGCGTGCGCAAAATGGCGGCCAAGGTCCATTCAATCTTGCTCATCCATTGCACGACGAGCGGATCAAGCTGCAGCGCCTCACCCGTTTCGGGAGAGACCGACAGGGGGATCTGCGCGAAATGCCGAAAGGTGTCAGTCGAGTGGCCCAGATCCGTGACCTGCCAGTATTCAAGCAACACGCGGTCATCCACCCGTACGCCTTCCCTGCGATCTTCAGGGTGCCGGGTTAAAGACATGGGGTCAAGGTCGCTCATCGCAGGCAGCTGCGGGGGTTTTCCGAGAGTGTAATGAGAGGGCCGAGAGTGATCACGGCGTCAGGCTTGCTGTTCGAAGAAGGGACGGCCTGAGCGGACAGGTGCGCCATAGCTGTGAACAGCAACAGCCCCCTGTTGAAGCCGGGTAAGTTGGAAGCCTGTCTCATTGAGCCACGCCGCCAGTCGAGTTTGATTCAAGCTCAGTCGTTCCAATGCCTGCAGGATCAGTTCTTTCAGCTCGGCCATGGCTTTAGGTGACGAGGGATCGGCGAGAGCCGACTGAAAAAGCGATTCCATCTCGGAAGTCAACGATTCCACCTGCTCTTTCAAGGAGTCGACTTGATCCAAAGCTTTAGCGTCGATCGCCCCGGCAGCACGATCCATCAACATCACAAAGCGGTCATATGCCGCACACAGTTCCTGATTCGGCATGTGCTCCCCTCCGGCGATCAAGCTTTTAGCTGCACGCGTGTCGCGTCCTGGTTTCCACCCGCAGCACCCTGTGACCTCACCGCCGTCTGATTCGTTTCGAAGACGGCCTTCGCCTGCTTGGCGACCTCGCTCCAGGCGCCCCGCAGCTCGTTCAACAAATTGGTCGCTTCCTCCAAGGGTTCAGCGAGATTTTCACGCATCGCTTTTGCCAGCAGGTCGTGGACGTAGGCGTAGAGACTATTCAAATTCTTCGCGACCTCGCCCCCCGCTTCCATGTTGAGCGACTGTCGAAGCTCGCCCACGATCGCTTGCGCCTTGCTAATGGCGACGCCCGCGTGCGGCAGGTCCTTCTCCTGGAGCCGCTGTCGGCCCTGTGCAATACGGGACAGGGCTCCGTCGTAGAGCAGCACGATTAACTGCACCGGGTCAGCATGACTGACCTGGCTATGTTGATACTTCGTCGCCACGGAAGAGCTGTTGGTCCGCATATCAGCCTTTTGGAGCGGACGAGAAACTAGGAAGCCTGGTGAACATGTTGATCAGAGAAGATTTGTTGCTGTTGTTGAAGAAGACGAGAAGGTCGGGAGCCTGGCAAGCTGGTTCGTCAGAAAGTTGCTGGTGGCTTGAAATTTCCCCAGGAGAGTCTCGAGGTTGACGAACTGGGCGCGCAGGCGGTCCCCTTCACTGGTAAGACGGTCGTTGATCTGTGTGATGTTTTTCGAGATGCCATCGATACTGCCCTGCAAGCTGTTCGTCTTGCTGAGGAAGATGCCCGTCAGGGGATTTGTATAGGCGTCGAGCGAGCTCACCAACCGATCGCCGACGCCTCGCGTGACGGCGATGGTGCCGAAAAGACCGGTCGTGGTCGTCTCCGTGCTGATCCTCAACCCATCTTCGGGAAATCCAGAACTGCTGGTAAGGACATTGCCTTTACCGGTCGCCGTGTGCCCGTTAATGGTGCCGCCGACGTCCACGCCCTGGGCCGTCAGTCCGACTGATCCGATGCCGGTCTGAGTTGTGCCTGCCTGATCTGAAACTACCGTGAACCGGGTGTCCTTGCCGTAGTCCGTCGAGGTGATCTTCAACCGACCGCTGTCGTTGGAGGCGGAGAGTGCGGCGTGCTGGCTCGCAAACGCGCTGTTCAAGGCATTCACAACGTCGTTGATCTTCGATCCCGCCGACAACGTGACAGGGAACGAGGTCGTGGTCGGTGTCGCGTCCGTGTAGTTGTTGCTGAAGGTGAAGGACAAGAGCTCGGCGTTAGTGAGTCCGGTGCTCGATATATCCTGGAAGGTTGCGTCCGACACTCCACCCACGACCGCCTTCTGCGGAGCAACGGAGATCGCAATGCCATACGTTCCCGGACCGGTCTTCTGGCCGAGGCCAACGAAGCTGATGGCGGAATTCGTGGCTGTGCCGAGCCCTAAGAACAGTCGCTTCACGCCGTCCGGGTCCGAAGCGATCGCCGTGGACAGCTTGCTGTCGTCCACACTGAGAAACCCGGTCTTGCTGTCCGAGGTGATGCCGATCTGTGAGAGATTCGACTTGCCGGTGGTCAATCCAGGGATACTGCCGGTGACGACCCTTTTCAGCAGGCTCTGCACCGCGCGGACGCTGGCATCGGCCAGCAACGCGCCCGCCTTCTTGATTTTGGGATCGAATGTAAATTGATCGTTCAGAAACTTGTTCACGTCATTGTAGGCCGAGACAAAGTTCTTGATTTTGTCGCTGAGGCCCGTCGAGTCGGACGAGACGGTTACGGTCACGGCATTCGAGGCATCAACCTGAAGCAGGTTCAAGGTGATGCCTTGAATAGCGTCGATGATCGTATTGGAGCTTTTCGTAATCGTGGTGTTGTCGATCTTGATGACCGCATCCTGTCCTTTTTGGAATTCGGGATTGACCACATCCACCGCGTCCCCGTGGCCCCGAATCCGATCTGCACGCCCTCGTTCGTGGCCCCACTCCCGTCGATGGCGGTCAGACCGGACGCCGCGAAGATGCCGGCGCCGGCGGTGCCGGCGAGAGCAGAGGCGTTATAGGCCACGCCACCGAAACCCAGATAGGTGATTCCGCCATCGATCGAAAATTTGTACGTCGCCGTGTCAGGCGCTCCGCCGGTGACCGCTTGGACCAGGAACGTCTTATTGGTCGTGCCCGTGTAGTTGTCTCCGGCGTTCGAGGAGACGGTCCCCGCGAAACTATTGCTCGTGGAGGCATAGGCCGCTTCGATTTTCTTGTTCGTGAAGTCCAGAGTGCTGTTGTTATTGGTGATGGTGATCGTATTGTCCGCTCCGCTGCTGTTGGCGGTCAAAACCAGGCGATATGGGTTGGAGCCGGTTCCGTCATTGATAATGGTCGCTACGACGCTGCCTCCGGAGGAATTGATCGCGTCCCGAAGCCCTTGCAAAGTCGTGGAGGAGGAGACCGTCGCGCTGTACTCTGTCCCCGAGTTGCCCACCTTGAATTTGAAGGTCCCGGCGCCGCTCGCCACGGCGGTCGTGTTTTGGTCCACGAAGCCCTGGGACGCTTTCTTTTGCGCCTGAGCCAATTGCTGAACGGTCAGGCTATAGGACCCATTGGTCGCGGTGCTCCCCGCGGTCGCTGACAGCACCGACACCCCGGCCGGGGTCTTTGTGACACCGGCCGTGCGCGTGTTGAAGTTCGCCGGATTATTGACGGAGGTGGCAACGGCGGCGAAAGTGGAGAGCGTATTGCTCAGCGCCAGGAGAGCGCTGATCTGGCCTTGGTAGCCCGACTGGCGGGCCTGCAATTGAGCAATGGGCTTTCGCTCGGCATCCTGAATCTGGGAGATAATTGAATCGGCGTTAATCCCGGAGATAAGACCGGTAGAGGTGATCGGCATGGTGAGCTCCTAGTACTAATCTTATCGGGGATTTGCAGAAAAACTTGAGGTAAACAGCGGGGTCAGACGATCTTATTGATGAGCTGTCCCGTAATGGCGCGAATCACCTCTGAGGCCCGCCGAGTCTCCTCCGCCGGAATCTGGCGAATCACCTCATTGGTCTCAGTATTGACGAGGGTGGCGATCACTTCATGGGTGTCTGACTTTACGGTTAAGTGGATTTCTTGAACGTTCGTGACGGGAGCCTGGCGCAGCGCCTTTGCGGCTTGCGCGGCGTTGATAGTCGCCTGTTCGGCGTTTCTGGCGGCCTGCGCCAATTGAACAGATTGGGCCGCATTCGTGATCTGTCGCACCGCCTCGCCTCTGCGTTGACCGCGGGAGCGCGGACGGAAGCGACCGGTTCAATTTGAGCGACTACAGGTACCATAAGCTACCTCGGGAAGGCGTGGGGGGCTTTCATCGCCCCCCACGCTCCATTGCCCTTACGCTGCGTCCTTACTTGAGGAGCTGCAGCGCGATCTGCGTGGACGAGTTGGCTTGTGCCAAGATCGCCGTGCCGGCCTGCACCAGGATCTGGTTTCGCGTGAACACCGACGTTTCATGAGCGAAGTCAGCGTCCCTGATCCGCGATTCGGCTGCCGTCTGGTTCTCGGCCGCCGTCTGCAGGGCCTGGACCGTGAGATCCAGCCGGCTCTGCAAGGCGCCGACATTGGCTCGCGACTGACTGATCTGCGCGAGCGCGGCGTCCACCGATATGATCGCCGTATTTGCTCCGGACTGAGTGCTGATGTCGATTAAGCTCAGCGAGTTGTTCAGATCCGGCTGATACGGTGTGTTCGTGGTCAGTGAACCAACATTGGTTGTGGACCCAGTGAAGGTCACCGCATTGGTCGAAACGTACTTGATTGCGCTCCGATACACGGCCGAGCCGGTGGCCCCGGCGTTGAGCTGCGTGATGGCGGCCGCAGGACTCTCTTGGAAGATGCTGATGTTGCGACCATCGCTGGCCGTCAGCACCACAGTCCCAGTTGAGCTGATCGTCGCGCTCACGCCCGTCGCTGACGTCTGAGCGTTGATCGCGGAGCGAAGCGCTCCGGTCCCATCCCCGTTCGTAATGCCGTTCGTCGCATTGATCGCGACGCCGTTGATATACAACTCATTGGCAGCCAACGTCCCAGCCACCACCGCGGTCGTCGATGAGACGACGTTCGCCAGTGCCGTTGCCTGGACCCCGGACTTGCTGGACACGCTGTTAATCGCCGCCACTTTGGCAATGGCGCCAGACTGGCCGTTGAAGTTACTGATCGCATTGGTGTCGTTCCCGCTTCCGACCTGACTCAAAACCGCGAGCCCGATGGCAGACGCGAAATCCGAGGCAACCGTTCCCCCGGCCGTGCTGTACGCCAACCGGATGTCAGTCCCCTTCGTCGCCACGAAGGTGATGCGCGTGTAGTCGCTATTCACCCGCGCGGTCACGTTGGTGATTCCGGCCGCGTTCACCGAGGCGGCTACTTGCGACAGAAAGTCAGACGTAGTGTGCACGGTAGCCAAGTTAGTGAAATTTGTAATCTGGGTCCCATTGATGTAGAACGCGGCGCTGGCGGTCGCTCCGCTGAAGGCCGAGATAACAATCGACCCTTGCACCGCGCCAACACCGGCAGCCGCCCCGACATTGAGGTCCAGGACTGATACCTGGTCATCCGTGGTCGTGGTGGCGCCCACCAATTGACTGTTGATCGTGAATTGGCCTGCCGTTATCGCGCCGGCGCCTCCAGAAGTGAAGACTCCGCCACTTAACCCTGCGGCGATAGCAGCCGAGAAGGCCGCGAACTTGCCGAGCTGATTGGCCCGGACATCCGCCAGCGAGAAGGAGATCGTCTGATCCGCATTGGCACCGACTTGGATCTTGCCTGAGGCGAAGGAGCCGTCAAGCAGGTTGGCGCCGTTGAACTGCGTCGTCGACGCTAACCGGGTCAGCTCGGCGACCAACAGGTCGGACTCGGACTTTAATGTCGCCCGGTCCGCGGTGGTGTTGGTATCGCTGGCAGCCTGGACCGCCAATTCCCGGAGTCGGCCGAGAATGTTCGTCGCGACGTTGAATGAACCTTCCGCAGTTTGCACCAACGATGTGGCGTCCCCTGCGTTTCGAACGGCCTGGTTCAGACCACGCGCCTGGAAGTTCAACTTGTTGGCGATGGCCAATCCGGCCGCGTCGTCCGCGGCGCGGTTCACCCGGAGACCGGATGAGAGCCGCTCTAACGATTTCTGCAATTGGGAATTGTTGAGACCCAGGTTGCGCTGGGCGGTGAGACTGGCAATGTTGGTGTTGATGATAAGAGACATTGAGATCCTCCTTGATGGTTGACTGCTTGCTGCCTAGCGCCCGACGTCCTTGCCGCGCGCCTTTTGGTTACCGCTTCACTGATCAGGTCCAAGCTGAATGTGCTCGACCTCCTTTTCTCAATGCTTGGAAGCCTTTTACTAAGGTGAGTATCGGTGACCGAAACAGGAGACTTAAGAGGCTGGGCTTACAGGAAAAGCGGCTGATCTTAGTTGTTGCTCATTGCTGTCGGTTGTTCAACAAGAAGGTTCGCGGCGAGGTAGCGATCGTCCCGAGAGGGATCGAAGCTGTAGAAGACGACCATGATGGAACCGTCCCGCAGAGTCAGGAATGCGGGATAGCCGGCCTCGAACTCGTGCGTGTACAGGTATCCGTTCGGGTCCTCCAGCATGAGATGCTCGCCCCATTTTTCTCCGGCGTCCTGGCTGAAGCTCACCGCGACGCCTGGCGCTTGCAAACCTTGGGGGTTCCCGAGATGATTCCTGTACCCCAGCATGATGACGCCGGAGGGAAGCAGATGCAGGGACGGCGAGGTGCCCCACACAAGAAGTTGCTCCGGGGAACTCCAGGTCCAGCCGCCGTCATTCGAAATGGAGCGGTACAGATCCCGCAGCCCGCCGTGAACCCCTTGCTGCCGCAACACCGCAAGGAGCCGGCCGTCGGACAACTCCAGCAGGGTCGTTTCATTGAAGCCCGCGCAGTGCGTCTCGGTCGTGGCACCCCTTGCCCGTGGAACAGCGTCTTTATCATAAGCAATCGTGACATGATCGCCCCAAGTGACGCCCCCATCCCGCGAGCGCAGTACGCCGCTACGCCATAGCTCCTCACTCCGGCGCTTGCCCCAGATTGGGCACAGGACATCGCCGTTCTTCAACTCAATGATGCGGCCGTAGGCAAATGCTTCTTGGACGTCGACTTTGATTGGAATGAGCTCCGTCCATGTCTGCCCATGATCCACGGAGCGGAGAATGATGAAGTCAACTTCATGCTGATCCCACTTTCTCGTAATTCGTGCATCACAGCAGGGATAGAGAACAGTGCCGTCCCGGAGGGTTGTCAGGCCGACCGACAGATTAATGCAACCATCTGCCTTGCGAGAGCGCAGCAGCAATTCCGGTTCGGACCAGGTCCGCCCACCGTCGCAAGAGCGCAGCAGATAGGCCTCACCGCCCGGAAGACAGTCGAATCTTGTGCAGAAGCTGATCAACAGTTCCCCATTAGTGGCGAGCGTGAGACCGGGGAAGAGCGAAGGTTCCTCGCCCTGGTGCACCACAAATTTGTCAATGATTCGAAATGCGCCGTTCATAGAAAATGTAGGGGCGATTCGCGAACCGCCCTACTGAGTATTGACCGCAACCGCGATCTGGCGTTGATACAATGCCGCGATTTGGGGAATCAACTCCTGTCGGCCCGGGCTCAGCCGAAGTACCTGTTCATAACAGAGCCCGGCGTCGGCGTAGGCGCCACGGTCGCTATACAGTCGTGCCAGGGATTCCCAACAGGTGGCATCGTCCGGTTCGAGTCTGGCCGCTTCCTGAAAAAACACTTCTGCTTGGTCCTTCTGACCTTGATCCAGAGTCACCGTCCCCAGTTCTTTGTAGATATCGGCCCGCGTGGAATCGAGCCGCAGACCGGTCTCCCAAGCCTCTATGGCGCCTTCCAAATCGCCCAGCTTCGCCTTCGCCTGGCCCAGCCGGCAATAGGTTTCCGCCGCCGGAGTCTGCAATAGAGCCCGCTCGAGCTTGGCGACCGCACGGTCGTAGTCTTTCGCGCGATAGTAAAACCACCCTGCCTCTTCTAACGACGCCTCCAGCCCTTTGCTGCTGAATTCAGCTCGGAGTCGGTCGCACCGCTCTGTCCAGACCTGTTGCCTCTTGCGGGCCTCTGCGGCCAGAGATTCAACGGCCCGGGAGCATTTTTTCATTCCTTGGAGCCGCTGAACGGCTCTCAGGGTGTCCTCCATCCGATTCGTTGCGAGCCCGAGTCGTGCCAACAGCATCAGAGCAGGACCATGATGAGGATCCCGAGTCAGGGCCTCGTGGACAGCATCGAGGGCATGGCGGACCGAGTCGATCTTGTTGTACGACACCGCCCTCTGATACCAGTCCTCGGCCGTCGCGCCAGCGCCTAAAGGTGCCTGAGAAAGGTCCAGAGCGCGCTCGATCCGAACAATCAGCCGATCCAGCGGCTTCTTGAACCGCTCTGCCGCTCTCACGACGCTCGGGTAGAACACACCCGCGCGCCCGACCTGCTGTTTGATCTTCTTATCCTCATCCTCCATCTGATCGATCTCTGTGACGGCATGCTGCCTCATGTAGAGTTCTAGCGCGTAGTTCTGTTCCCCCATGAGGTGCAGGACGCGGTCTCGATGATTCAGTTCCTGCGTTAATTTTTCAGCCCGACAGGTAAGCTTCATGAACTGGTCGTTCGATGTCTCGCCCTTGTCCATCTTGTTTTGCAACTTGGCGACGACACCCAGTATTTCCCGGCAATCCTTCCGGATGAGGCCGAGTTCTGAGCTGACGTATTTCATCTCATGTAACAGGTCATGGGTCCGAGAGGGTTCCACCTTCCGGCCGGCTTCGCGCAGCAGGCTTTTAATGTCTAGTGACGCCGCATGCCCGTACTCGTCGATCACCTCCCGCAGGCGCATGACCTGGGCCCCCTGTTTCTTGGCTCCTCCCTCCGTC
>VBON01000101.1:0-991 GCA_005877525.1 Nitrospirota bacterium | reverse complement strand
TCTCGTCGGGTTTGATCCGCCAGAGCGACAGGTCACCGGCATGAATTTTCTCCGCAGGAAAGGCGAGGTCTTGGCCGATCATCACGATGGGATCGCACCCAAGGAGGCACGCCAAATGGAAGGACAAATGCGCGACAGTCGTGCCCGGGGGTAGATGACCTTTGTCCTCCACATACTCCATCAGCCAGGACACAATACGGATGGGCACATGCGAATAGGTGAACTTGGGTCCCTGGAAAGCTCTAATGCTTTCGTGGTAACCGCCGGGGTGGTACACAAGCGAGATCTCCGAATCAATAGGGACATTTGAAAACTTTTCGAAGTTCAGCGGGTTGAAATCAATCGTCGTGACGATGTCGGGTTTGATGCCGAGCGGGAGCAACAAGCGCAGCGCCGTGTCCACGGCGATGATCACGGCGCGGCCCTCCAGTTCCCGAAGCAGGTGGACGTTCTTCTCGAGCGAGGGACCGGCCGCGACGAGAATGGCCGGGCGTCCGGCGAACAGACCTTCGAGATGTTTGACGCCGGCCGATTCAACAACTTCAGGAAAAGGCGTTATCCATCATCTGCTGGCCGGCTTTCAGAGTTGTATTCCGATTCAGGATGATGGCTCGCGATTCCTTCAGACCAAGTTCCTTCAGGTGTTGGTAGGCGTCAGGGTTCGTTCTGATCGACGGCTCATAGCAGATCGCATCCACCTTCGCGGTCATGAACTTGAGGGCCAGTCTCTGAACCCAGGTTTGGAGCAGAATTTCGGCTCCCACTAGAATTCTGACAAAGTCAGAGTCCAACACTTCGGAGAGATCGACGTGGGTGAGTGCCGTCTTCAGGATGGCGGGATCCACCTCGCATACAATCATGGGATGTTTCTTTTCCAATTTGGCGGGCAGTTCCCGCGCCAGGTGGCCAAGGCCAACCCCCAGCAAGATGGAAGCATTGTCGGCCTTCATCTCCTGCGTGTCGGCCGCGCGCTTGGCGCTGCCGATAGGGT
>VBON01000100.1 GCA_005877525.1 Nitrospirota bacterium | reverse complement strand
CCGGATGCTTTTGACATTCAGTGGACTGAGGAGGCCAGCGCGCGCTTCAAACGCATTCCCTACTTCATGCAGGCCATGGTCAAGAAGAGTGTTGAAGCCAAGGCGCGCGAACGCGGGGTGACCAGTATCACCCCTGAATTTATGGAAGAGCTCCGCAAGGCTCGCTTCGGCAACGACAAACCGGTCTTCAAATTCTGATGGACCTCTTCATCTCGGCGTTCGTCAATCAATGGATCCCGATCGTGAACCATTGGTTGCACCTCATGTCGGCGATCCTCTGGATCGGCAGCTTGGGTTTTCTGATGATGGCGGTCATCCCCGCGCTGCGCAAGTCCGTTCCTTCGGAGTACTTCAAGTCGCTCGCCAATGCGATTTATCAGAGATACCAAAAGATCGTCGGCGGCCTCATGCTGATCATCCTGATCACGGGCGGCATCAATATTGTGTACATCAACCGGTTAATGAAGACCAATAACGGCGAGGGCTTCACCAATCCGTACATCATCGCCCTGGGGATCAAGCTGTTTTTCGTGATGTGCCTCATGACGCTTTTCCTGTACAACATCATCTTTCCGCCGGACCCTGGAGAGAAGACCAAGGCCGGAGAAGAAGAACCCGACCCGGAAGGCGTGCCGTTCCTGCGTCCGGCGTTTTGGTTCGGCATCTTCATCGTGCTAATGGCGGCCACCCTCAAACATCTTCATCATTAGTTATCCTGTCACCTGAGCAGCGCGAAGGGTTCGAAATTCCCATTCGCATGATCCACGCCTTTCAGTACAAGATTAACCGCTGAATCATTCAGGAGATGAAATCGTGTCTCAGATATTAAGCACGGTGAGCATTGCGGATGGGTTCACAGTGAAAGCCTATAGCGGCGATCGCTGTGTGCTGCTTGCCTTCAATCTCGAGGACCACCTTGTGGAGCATCTGGCAGGATTTGCCGTGCGCCGTAAGGGACCGAGCGGCACTTGGCAGTGGTTAAACAACCGCCTCAGCTTTACCACAGCCTATACCCACAAGACCACAGCCATGCAGCTTCGCTGGACACCGACCAACAAGGCACCCTTCCAGAAGTTTTGGTGGGTCGATTTCCCACCTTCAGACGCCGTCGGCGAGTACTCCTACGAGGTCCGCGTCATGCGCTTCACAACCCCCACCGGCACGAAGCTCTCTGAAGATCAGAAGGTGATGTTCACGCTGCATGTCGGGCCCTTCGAGCAGGGAAAGCTTGTGATGGCCTTTACGCGCGGGTACCTCTCATCGCAGGCGTACCACGATCTCTTCCACAATAAGCCGATTCGCCCGAAGCTAAAGACCATTGACTACGAGACCGCACCGTTCGAGAAACAATACAAGTGGCTCGGCGCCCATGCACGGGAGGCGCTCTTTGGCTTCCTTGAGGAGTGCCGCATGGATTCGAGCGTGACCGTCGATGTCTTCGCCTATGACCTGGACGAGCCAGATATTATCCGGACGCTCGCCCACGCTCGCCCGCTTGGGAAAGCGCCTTCGCCTTGTCCTTGACGACGCGTCGCTTCACACCGGGCCGAAAGATCTTGAACCGACCGCATTCGCCGTACTTCAACAGAGCGCCGGAGCGGAGCGAGTGAAACGCGGCCACTTCAGCCGGTATCAACACAATAAGGTCATCATCAAGCGGAAGAACGGTACGCCGGTGAAGATCCTCACCGGCTCCACGAACTTCTCGGTCACCGGACTCTACGTCAACGCCAACAACATTTTGATCTTTGACGATGCCGGCGTCGCGAGCCTCTACGCCAAGGCGTTTGATGCCGCATTCTCCGGCGATGTCAAGACGGCGGCTTTCACTTCGTCCAGCCTGGCCCAGAAGGAATGGCCGATCGAAGAGGATGGCTTGCCGCGCATGTTCTTCGAGTTCTCTCCACACAAAAAGCCCACCTTCTCGCTGGCTCGGCTTCTGACTGAATTGAAGAACGCGGATACCTCCGTCCTATTCGCCATGATGGGACTCACGGGCTCAGGCGACGTCCTGAAAACCCTTCGCACGATTCATACAGACCCAGAGGTCTTCTCGTACGGTGTCACCGACGATGAAGGACGCGAGGATAAGAGTGGCGCTGTGGTCCTCTACAAACCGGACAAACCGGCCGGCGTACTGATAAAGGCCTCGGCCCTCAGCAAGCTCGTCCCTCCGCCGTTTGCGCAGGAGTATCAGGAAGGACTCGCTCACAAGGTCCATCACAAGTTCGTCGTGATCGACTTTAACGATTCCGATCCCGTGCTCTTCACCGGCTCTTCGAATCTCGCCGAGGAGGGAGAGCAGCAAAATGGCGACAACCTCATCGCCATCTACGACCGCGCCGTGGTGACCACCTATGCGATCGAGGCGATCCGCCTCGTTGATCACTACGCATTTCGCGCGGCCATTAGTCAGGCCACGACCGTGACGCCATTAACGCTCAAGACAGACACAGACAAGTGGTGGGGGGCCTATTACAATCCGAAGAGCATGAAAAATCGGGAACGGTTGCTCTTCGTGCGTTGAGGTATGAGGGGAGTCTGGTTGGTCCTGTGGTGCTTCGACGAGCTCAGCATGACCGAGAACTACCGTTCGCCCTGAGCCTGTCCTGAGACAAAAAGGGGACAGGCACCATTCGGAAATGGAGCCAGTCCCCTTTTTCTGTTTTTCATCCTTACGACAACGCGAGTAGCGGCTTGAAGGCCGGATCGGCGTTGACGACGCCTTTCAGCGTATCGTTCCCCAAGAGATAAACCCAGGAGGCTTGCGACGCACCAGGCAGTCGCATATACCAGTGATGGGCATCGGTGAGAAGCTGAACCATGGCTTTGTTGTCGCGATGCGGCGTGAACGCCAGGCTGTAGGCCATCGTATAAGCAGCCGTAAATTTGTCCAGCGGATTGGTGGTTAGATTCAGGGCTTCCTCTGCTTCCTTATAAGCCTGAATGATGTTCGGATCGTCGAAGTTCCGGTTCCACGCCACCTTTGCAATCCGAGACCAGGCAAGTTCAATCAGCACCTTGGCTTTGAGAGCCGGCAACTCAGGCCGGATATCCTTAAGCAAGACCTCGTGCGTGGCAATCGCGGTCTCCTGGTCATTATTCCACCGATAGGCCATTCCTAGCCGTAGGCGGTTTTCAAGATCTTCAGGTCGGACTTTCGCAAGTCTTTCCATCACCGGAAACATCCGATAGAGATAGTCCGCGGCGGTCGGCTGCGCCAGGCCCAAGCGTCCCCCCATCTCCATTCCGAGCGAGATATCGGTACGCACTGTCTCTGAATAGACGTTCCAGTAGAGTTCATTAAAGCGAGCGGCGAGCGCCGGATCGCCTATTGCGACCTGATGCGCCGTGGCGCCCATTCTTAACACCGTCTGGTACAGCTCACGAGACAGAATGGTGAGGGCTTCCGCCTGGAGCGGATCAATAATGAGTACTCGGTTCAGCATAGCGACTCGGTCCTGCTGCTCGGGCAACTGCGAAGCCCGGCCGACCGCAGCGACAAGCGGGCCGGACGCATCCGCAGGCCCCCACCACACGCCCGAGTTCGTCTCGTAGCCGCCTGTCTCTGTGACGAACGGAACGGCCGACTCATCAGGCCGGCCGGCGGGCAGATTCACGACCGCAATATCCGCGGGAAATCCCAGCTTGCGCAGACCGGATAGGACCACCCATCGGATCGTCACTTGTTTCAGCGCCTGCTTTGGGCTCTTGACAACGTTCGTCAATTTCGTGAGGAGGCCCGGCGCGAATGTCACGGGCGATGTCAAAGGATCCTTATAGGCCACCTTCATTTCCACGATGGTCGCCGGCGCGGCGACCATCGCGGCCTTTTCACCCAGCCGGAACGAGGCGGCCGGAAGCGGCCTGCTCTTCAGCAACTCCATGCGTATCCCTGTGCCTGGGGGAGAGAGGCCCATCTGATCCATCACGAAGAAGGAAGGCGCATACTCGGTGAGCTCGGCACTGAAGAAGACCAGACTCCCCTTTCCCGGCCAGATCGCGTGGACGCCGGCGTCCTGCTGCTCGATCACCTTCGCGTGCGCGCTCGCCAGTTGCAGCCAACAGCTGACATAGTATGGGTCCGCCGGCGGAGGCAAGGTCCTGACCGGCTTTCCACCCGAGACCAGCCGGTACAGGCATCCGAAGTCGAGACGGCCGACAGCTGCGCGGTCCCCGGAGGATACCGCCTCGGCGTAGTGGAGGGCCGCGGAGGCGGCTGGAGACAGCGCGACCCCGGGCTTCGTGGAGCGCCCGGCAGCGTATCCCGGCTGGGGAAAGGTTATCTGCACTGCGCCGATGACAGCAACGATGAGAAAGAGGACAAATTTTAAAACAAAGGCAACATGACGCCGCATCACCATGACCTCCTCATGAACATTGGACGGAAGTTACTCTAACATGCGGCGAGAAGCCTGCGAAAGGGCGTGGAGGCCTTGGGAATGTCTCTGAAACGGAGGGTTAATACGGTCCCAGGTGATAGGGCACGTCGATGACAATCACACGAAATTTAAAGAGCAAGGCAGCCTTGATCAGAAGCGCTCGTTGATTGTGGAGGAGATTTTGCCAGAACCTGGCGGGAATGACCTCCGGCAGGACCACGGTAACCCACCCGCCCGGATGATCCTGCCGGACACTCTCGATGTATTTCAACAACGGCGTCAGAAAAGATCGATAGGGAGACGGCAGGATCACCAGCGGGATTTTCGCCCCCCATTTTTCCCATTGTCCTTTGACGTTGACCGTCTCGTTTGGATCCAAATCCACGTACACCGCGCGCAGGTCATGTCCGCACTGGAAGGCATAATCCAACGCCATGACCACGGCACGGTTCACGCCGCTGATCGGCATCACCATGACATTCGGCGGCGGCTCTTTGGGCCGATCATACATGTCCAATGCCAATTGCCAGTCGGCGATGCGGTAGTGCCATCGAATCTTCCGGAACATCAGGATCAGGATGGGAATTAGCACGATCACGACCCAGGCGCCGTGCGTAAATTTGGTGATGGCAAGCACCACCGTCGCGACTCCCGTTGCCAACGCGCCGGTAAGATTAATCGCCAGGCCCTTGCGCCATCCTTTACATTTTAAATCCAGCCAATGCCAAACCATTCCCGCCTGCGAAAGCGTGAATGAGATGAAGACGCCGACGGCATATAGCGGGATCAAAGCATGTGTATCGCCGCGAAAGATGATGAGCAGGAGCGCCGCGCAGGCTCCGAGGATGAGTATTCCGTTTGAAAACGCCAGCCGGTCGCCCTGAACACGCATCTGATGGGGGAGAAAACTATCCTTGGCCAACAGCGACGCCAGCCGCGGAAACCCGTTGAAACTTGTATTGGCGGCGAGGATTAAAATCAGCATGGTCGCGGCCTGCATGAAATAGTAAAGGACTCCACCCCCCAGCGAGATTCTCGCAATCTGAGAAATCAGGGTTTCTTGTTCCCGGGGAACAAGCCCGTAGACATATGCCAGTATGGTGAGGCCGAGAAAGAGACCGCCCAGCATCATGGCCATCCAGGTCATCGTGGTGGCGGCATTTTTTGACACCGGGTCCCGGAAAGCCGGCACGCCGTTCGAGATCGCTTCAATTCCTGTCAACGCGGTGCAACCGGAAGAGAAGGCGCGAAGCAGCAAAAATAGCGTGAGTCCTTCCACTGCCGGAACAGGAGGAACCTGGTGTTCCACGGGCGGGCCAAAGAGTGTCCGCCCAAAGCCGATGAGGATCACTAACGCCAGGGTGCCAACGAAGAGATACGTCGGCACGGCAAAGATTCTTCCTGATTCACGCACACCTCGCAGATTTCCCCAGGTCAGGATGACGATCGAGACCAGCCCCAAAGCCACACGGTGCTCATGCAGGGCCGGGAACGCTGACGTGATCGCCGCGACGCCAGCTGCGACACTGACGGCCACGGTGAGAACATAATCAATGAGCAGGGCTGCGGCCGCGACAAGTCCCGCAGGTTCGCCCAAGTTGGACTTCGCCACGATATACGCGCCGCCGCCCGAGGGATACGCGAAGATGGTCTGGCGGTAGGAGACGGTGAGAATGGCCACCAAGCCGACGATCACAGGATTTCTTCCGTGGCGTAGGCAACCGAGGAAAGCGGATCCGAGGAGAAGATCGCTAGGGCGACTGGATTAGCCAGCCGTTCCTGGCCGGCCTGGGCGGTGGACAGCGGGCGGCCGAGAATCCAGCGTTTCCACATATCAAACACCCGAGCACACCGATGTCGGAGAGGTGGATCGGGTCAGGCAGTAGTAGAGAATTCTGGCTCGTTTCCCGGTTGCTGGTCTAGCGCAAGCCGTGTCGTGAAAGCCAACAGCGGCTGCGCCGAACCGACTGTATTTTAGCAAACAAACAGAGCAGCGCACAAATTCTGCTATCGGGCGTACCTGGACTATCTTATTGAAAAGCAAAAGAGTTGACCCT
>VBON01000099.1 GCA_005877525.1 Nitrospirota bacterium | reverse complement strand
ACGATACGATCATCCGCTGATCACGAACGAGGGCGGAAAGGCAGCGGAGAAGATCGCTCTGCTGGAAGAATATCTGCGACGATTCAAAGCGATTACCACAGAGAATCACGCGTCTTTAGTGATGCTGTTTATTCCTGACATCTCTCATCTCTATCACCCGGAATACCAAAATATCAATCGCGTCCTCAGGCAATTGACGATCAAGCATGAGATTCCGTTCGTCGATATGACCTCGATCTTTGAGTCGTCGGCGGAGCTGTCGACGTACTATCTGCACCCGAAAGACGCCCACACGAATGCCAATGGACACCGGGCCATGGCCTCCGCGCTCACCGTGCTGATCTGCGGGGCTGCCCTGTCCGTGGCCCCTTGCGCGACAGGGGCCCGGATCGATGCAGTCGGGACATTGCAAAGATCACAAGAGGGAACTGCCAACTAAGTCAGACCCTATGTGTGGTATTGTCGGCATCTTTCAAGCAAGCCCTCTCGGCCACGAAACCCGGGATCGGCTCCTTGCGATGACGCAGCGTCTTCGCCACCGGGGCCCCGATGACGGCGATGTGTGGATCTCTGAGGAGTCGGGCATTGGCTTAGGCCATCGCCGGCTGTCGATTCTGGATCTCTCGTCGGCAGGCCATCAGCCGATGCATTCCGCATCCGGCCGCTATGTCGTCACGTATAACGGCGAAATATATAATTTCCAATCGTTGCGTCGGGAGCTTGAGGCGGCGGGGCAGAAGTTTCGAGGATATTCCGATACTGAGGTCCTGCTGGCGGCTGTGACCGAGTGGGGTCTGGAGAAGGCTGTCGGCCGCTTCAATGGAATGTTCGCGTTTGCCTTATGGGACCGCGAAGCGCACAGCCTTCACCTTTGCCGTGACCGAATCGGCGAGAAGCCCCTGTACTACGGCTGGATGGGCAAGACTTTTCTTTTCGCCTCTGAGCTGAAAGCCATACTGGCTCATCCCGCATGCAAAACTGAAGTTGATCGAAATGCCTTGGCGCTCTATCTGCGCCATAACTATATCCCCACGCCCTATTCCATTTACAAAGGCATCTGGAAGCTTCCACCCGGCACGGTGCTGACGATCAATGCGAGAACTGCGCATACCCAAGCGACACCGGTCGTCTACTGGTCCGCCAGAGAGGTGGTCGAACAAGGTACGCGCGAAGCCTTTGCCGGCTCGGAAGACGACGCGGCGGTACACTTGGAAGCCTTGCTGCGCGACGCCGTCAAGCTTCGGATGGTGGCCGATGTGCCGCTGGGGGCGTTTCTCTCTGGCGGGATTGATTCCTCCACTGTCGTCGCTTTGATGCAGGCGCAGAGCGACTGCCCGGTCAAGACGTTCACGATCGGCTTCCATGAGGCAGTCTATGACGAGGCTCGTCACGCCCGCGCGGTTGCGAAGCACCTGGGGACAGATCACACCGAACTGCATGTGACCTCGGCGCAAGCGCAAGCCGTGATCCCACGGCTGCCGACCCTCTACGATGAGCCCTTTTCGGATTCCTCGCAAATCCCGACCTTCCTCATCTCGGAATTGGCTCGCCGGCACGTGACCGTGGCATTGTCCGGCGACGGCGGAGACGAACTTTTTGCCGGCTACAACCGTTATTTCTGGGCACAGAGCATCTGGAACGGAATCGGATGGATGCCACGGGGGGTGCGAACCGGCGCGGCTGCGGCCCTCACCAGTGTTTCCGCCAATACGTGGAATCGAGGGTTCCGAGCTGTGCAGGGGATCCTGCCCTGGCCGCTTCGCGTGCAGCACCCCGGCGAGAAGCTTTACAAGCTTGCGGAAGTTCTCTGTGTGGAAGATGATGGCGCCCTCTATGGAGGCCTGGTGTCACATTGGAAGGCGCCGGACGCAGTGGTATTAGGGGGGTCGGAACCGGTGACCATCCTGACGGATCGCAGTCGCTGGGCGCGCGTGATGGACTTTCGCCAGCAAATGATGTTTCTGGACATGATAACGTACTTGCCGGACGATATCCTCGCCAAAGTGGATCGCGCCAGCATGGGGGTCAGCCTAGAAGCGCGCGTGCCGCTCCTGGATCATCGCGTAGTCGAGTTTGCATGGCGGCTGCCGCTCTCCATGAAGATTCGCGGCAGGCAGGGCAAGCAGGTGCTTCGGCGGGTGCTCGGGAAATATGTGCCGCTGCAGTTGGTGGATCGTCCCAAGATGGGCTTCGGGGTGCCGATTGACTCCTGGCTCCGCGGGCCGCTTCGCGACTGGGCCGAGAATCTGCTGGACGAGCGACGCCTTGAGAAGGACGGGTTTTTCTCGCCACGGCCGATTCGGGAGAAATGGACGGAGCACCTCTCGGGCCGGCATAACTGGCAGTATCAGCTGTGGGGCGTGTTGATGTTTCAATCCTGGTTGAACGAGCACGCGACCGCGTAAGGAAAGAAAACACATGGCGAGAGTATTGGTTACAGGCGCGGCAGGATTCATCGGGTTTCACTTGGCCAAGCGATTGCTGGCGCAGCAGAATGAGGTCATCGGGCTGGACAACGTCAATGACTACTATGAGGTGAGCCTCAAAGAAGCACGCTTGGCACAGTTACAGGGACAACGGGGGTTTCGTTTTTACAAAATGGACCTCGTGGACCGCGAAGGGCTGCCTCGCCTGTTCAAGGAACATAAGCCCGAGATTGTGGTGAACCTGGCGGCCCAGGCAGGTGTCCGCTACGCGCAGAAAAATCCCTACGCCTATGTGGACAGCAATCTCGTGGGATTCATGAATATTCTAGAATGCTGTCGCCATGGGGGCGTCAAGCATCTCGTGTTCGCTTCCTCCAGCTCGGTATACGGCGCCAACACCAAAATGCCGTTTTCGGTCCACGACAACGTCGACCATCCCATCAGCCTCTATGCCGCGACCAAAAAAGCCAACGAGCTGATGGCACATACCTACAGCCATCTGTACAACCTGCCGGCGACGGGCTTGCGCTTTTTTACAGTCTACGGTCCCTGGGGACGGCCGGACATGGCGCTGTTTCTGTTCACCAAGGCAATTCTCCATGGCCGGCCGATCGATGTGTTCAACTTCGGAAAAATGCAGCGGGACTTCACGTATATTGACGACATTGTCGAGGGAGTGGTGCGTGTGATGGGCAAGACGCCCGTGCCGAACCCCGGATGGAGCGGCAAGGCGCCGGATCCAGGCAGCAGCCTGGCGCCATACAAGCTCTATAACATCGGCAACAACCAGCCGGTGGAGTTGATGCGATTCATTGAGGTGCTGGAGCAACAGCTCGGCCGGAAGGCCGAGAAGAACATGCTGCCAATGCAACCGGGCGATGTACCCGCCACTTGGGCCGATGTGGATGATCTGGTCCGCGATGTCGGCTTCAAACCCAGCACCCTGATTGAGGAAGGCCTTGAACGGTTTGTCGCTTGGTACCGCTCCTATTATAAAGAGTAGTTGATGACTCCCGAGCCTTACGCTGAACAGCCGCGACTACTCTTTCTTATTACGGAGGACTGGTATTTCTGGTCGCATCGCCTGGAATTGGCGCGGGCGGCACGGTCCGCAGGTTGGGACGTGTCGATCGGCACCCGCGTGCGTGATCACGGCAAACGCATTGAGGACGAAGGATTTCACCTGCATCCTCTCAGGTTGGTAAGAAGCAGCCGGCACCCCGTCCGAGAGCTCCTCGCCATCTTCGAGCTTGTCCGTCTGTATCGGCGGGTGCGGCCGGATCTGGTTCATCACGTCGCTCTCAAGCCGATCTTGTACGGGTCTGTGGCGGCCCGCGTAAGCCGGGTGCCCGCGGTCGTGAACGGCTTCGCCGGCCTGGGCTATACATTCACCGAATCTGGCGAGCGCAAGGGCATGTTGCGATCGATGATAGGGATGGCTCTTCGCTGGGCCATCGCGCTCCCGCGCTCGCGAGTCGTGTTTCAGAATGAAGACGATGCCAGGGAATTTGC
>VBON01000050.1 GCA_005877525.1 Nitrospirota bacterium | reverse complement strand
TATTTCAAAGGAACCGAGTAAGCATGGCTTCAGTCCCGATGAGTTGGTGGAAGCCGCTCATGAGCTCGCGAATTTCAAAAACCTCCAGGTCAGGGGATTAATGACGGTTCCGCCTCTTGCCGCGTCTGCCGAACATTCCCGGTCCTATTTCCGTGATTTGAAAAGGCTGGCGGCACAATTGGAAAGCGAAAAAATTCCCGGCATTGCGATGACCGAACTTTCAATGGGAATGTCGGGGGATTTCGAATGCGCAATTGAAGAAGGGGCGACAATGGTGCGGATCGGCAGCGCCTTATTCGGACCAAGAGCGGAATATGACTAAGATTGCGATTATCGGAGGCGGCAATATGGGAGAGGCCCTGCTCGCCGGCCTGTTGGCGGACGGCATGGCTACTCCCGCCGGTCTCTGGGCAACGGACGTGGACAGCGAACGTCTTAGCGCGCTCCAAAGGAGGTACGGCATCCAAACCGGCCGCGATAATCGCGAGGCGGCATCCTGGTCGGACGTCCTCGTGCTCGCAGTGAAGCCGCAAATGATGAGCCGGGTCCTGGATGATTTGAAAGATCACCTGCCGGAGAAAACATTGGTCATCTCTGTCGCGACCGGCATTTCCCTCTCGCGGATAGCAGCGGCTCTAGGGGGAAATCGCAAATTGGTCCGGGTGATGACCAATACACCGGTCCTCGTGCGCGCGGGGGCTTCCGCTTTGGCGATCTCTCCACTTGTGTCTCCCCAGGATCGAGCGTTGGCGATCCGCTTGTTCGAGGCGGTCGGGAGGGTCATTCTTGTCGAGGAGCATCTGATGGATGCGGTGACCGGCCTCAGCGGCAGCGGACCGGCCTACATCTTTCAGGTGATCGAAGCGTTGGCGGATGGCGGCGTGAAAATGGGACTGCCTCGGGACACCGCGCTTTCACTGGCGGCCCAAACAGTGTTCGGCGCCGCCAAACTCCAGCTTGAGACCAATGAACACCCTGGCCAGCTGAAGGACAAAGTCGCCTCACCGGGGGGGACGACCATCGCCGGACTACACGCCCTCGAAGCGGGAGGAGTCCGCGCGGCGTTTATGGCGGCGGTGGAAGCCGCGACGAAACGCGCCGAGGAGTTAGGGAGACAGTAATGTTTGTGGCAGGAAATTTCCTTTCCGCGGTGGCCATGGTCCTGCACATGCTCCTCCAGGCGTATATCTGGGTGATTATCATTCGGGCCTTGATCAGTTGGGTCAACCCCGATCCCTGGAATCCCATCGTCCAGACGCTGAACCGTCTGACCGATCCCTTGCTGGATCCAATTCGTCGAAGGTTGGTTCGGTTCAGCCGGCACGGAGGAGTGGGGATTGACCTGTCCCCACTTCTTCTGATTGCCGCCGTGTATTTAGTAGATTTTTTTTTGGTCGCAACCTTGGAGGATCTTAGCACGCGATTGCGCTGATCCCGATTCCGTCCCTCCTGCCCGCGAATAGGGCTGGAGGAAGGATTTTATTGAGAGGGAAACCGATGAAGATCACCCCGCACGACGTTCAGCAACAGGAGTTTAAGAGCCGCCTCCGAGGCTACGATTGCGAGGAAGTGGAAGCCTTTCTCCGGACCGTCTCCGACGCCATGGAAGATCTGGTGAAGGAGAACGCTGCACTGAAAGAAGATCTTGAAGCGACTCACGGGCAAGTAGCGACTCTGCGGCAGAAGGAATCGGCATTGAATGACCTGCTGGTGTCGACCCAACGGATGACCGAGAATCTGAAGCAAGCAGCACAGCGCGAGGCCGACTTGATCCTGAAGGAAGCGGAACTCAAAGCGGAGGATGTGCTAAAAAAGACTCAGGAGGAGTATGGCATTCTCCAGCGGGAAATTCTGATGATTCAGCGGCAACGCGTGATGGCATTGGAGAAGTTTCGAGCCATGCTGCAGAGTTTTCAAAAAATGATCGAGCTGGAAGAACTGGATCCGGATACGCTGGACCCGCGTAGCCATTAGGAGAATGCCCAGAACGAAGCGCGCGGATGTTGGTGCGATTTTGGTCGTTCGTATGCAACCGCGCTCTAACGAGAACGCTCTCGTCGGGTGGAGCGGCGATACCCTAAAGGTGCGAGTCACGGCGCCGCCGGTAGAAGGCGCGGCGAATACCGCCTGTCTCTCCGTGCTCTCGAAATTGTTAGATGTCCCGCTCACGCACGTAAGTTTTGTCAAGGGGGAGCACTCCCGCAACAAAGTCGTCCGTATTCTCGGACTTACCGAAGACCAGGTCCAGGACCGCTTAGGCCGCCCCTCTGCCCGCTGAGATGCGTGATCCCATATCTGACAAGATGCAGGAGGGCGTTGAGGAGGGAGCGTTTCCTGGAGGGGTCCTGCTGGTATGGTATCAAGGCCAGATCATCCACCACGCCGCCTACGGTCACGCCTGCCTAATTCCTCGTCCCGAACCTGCTTCCTGCGAAACGGTCTACGATCTGGCTTCATTGACGAAACCCTTGGCCGGGGTCAGCGCCGCGGTGGTCCTAGCCGCGGATGGTCGCATCGTCTTGGATGACCGGCTGGAGCGCTACATTCCAGAATTACGACAGAAGGAGCTATCCCAGTCGACCCTTCGCCATCTTCTCAATCATGCCACGGGCCTTCCGGCGTGGCGTCCGTTCTATGAGCGAATAGCACCGGATGGAGGCAGGTTGCGTGAAAAAACCCTTGAAGAGCGGCGCCGAGCACTCTATAACGCGATTCACCATGAGCCGCTCCTCGAACCGGTTGGTGCGCGGTCGGTATACAGCGATCTGGGATTTATTCTGCTCGGCGAGATGCTTGAGCGCGTGACTGGGAAGGACTGGGCGGCTCTCTGTCACGGAGAGGTTTTTCAACGGCTCGGCCTGGAGGGACTATTTTATATGAGTGAGACAGGACCGACAGGGGGGACCTCGCTCAGGCATCGCATCTTTGCCGCGACGGAACAGGATGAATGGCGTGGCCATCTCCTTCGCGGCGAAGTGCATGATGAACATGCGGCCATCCTGGGCGGCGTTTCCTGCCATGCCGGACTCTTTGGCACGGCCAAGGCGGTGCTGACGGCGTCGCAAGTCTGGCTCAGCGCCGTCCGCGGAGACGTCTCCCCGCTGCCGCGCAAGTGGGCCCGCGAATTCGTGCATCGCCAGAAATTCGCGCCGGGATCGAGCTGGGCGCTGGGTTGGGATACCCCGTCGACTGGCCCTGCGGGCGAACCCTCTTCCTCAGGCCAATTCTTTTCCGCGTCCTCGTTTGGTCATCTCGGGTTTTCCGGCACTTCGGTGTGGATGGATCCGGAGCGAAATCTGATCGTGGTGCTGCTCACGAATCGGGTGCATCCTACCCGGAAGAATAACCTGATCCGGCAGTTCCGTCCGGGACTGCATGATACCGTCGTTAAGACTTTGATGGGCTGACCGGATCCGGGTAATCGACCCAGGGCTCCTTCTCGGCGAGGTAGCGGGTGCCGCGGAAGTTCAAGCGCGTTCGTAGCCGTGAGAAGCCGAGCTCCTGGAGTTTCCGCGCCAGGGCTTGTATGGCTTGCCCGGTAGTTGGGTGCGAGGCCGTCTCAGCCGAGACTGATTCGTACTGGATCTTTGCGGTATAGCCGGTCGGGGTGCGCGTGATGGAAACAATGCGTACGAAATTCCTTCCGGGCGCATCATTTCCTTCCAGCTGGTATTTTTCGACCACTGCGTTCTTGCGGGACATCAGCGGCGAGAAGAAAGCCATAGGGGCCGCATTATACGGAGCGGCGGAGAAGAACGCAATGCGGGCTATGACGAGGTTGTCTCTCGCAGCGACACTTCCATGCGTGGTGCGGCCGTGTCCACGTTCTTGCGAAGGCTCACCTCCACGATACGGTTGTCGTTGATTCCCAGCGCTTCGCACAACGCGTCCTGGGTAATCTTCAGGCCTCCATCGATATCCCGTCGCAGGATCGAGACAAAGTAAAAACGAAGATCGAGTGCGAGTCGGAGACCTGGGAGGGTCTGAACCAAGGCGGAAGTCGACCGCCGTCGAGCGAGCAGATAGAGTACTTCCTGACCGACATGACTCTTAAA
>VBON01000049.1 GCA_005877525.1 Nitrospirota bacterium | reverse complement strand
AAGGCCCGCGTCGTTAGGATCTGTAACAGGGCGATGCGCCCCATCGGGCGCCGCCGCAACCGGGCTTGGACGAGTCGGAGCGCTGCCGCCTCGTCATTCAGATAGCCAAGTCGTTCAAGCGTTCGCTGCGTGGCACGAATGGCCTGCGGGCGATATCCATGGTGGCTCAAAAAGGCCGTCACCTGCTGGGTGCTTCGGTCGCCCCGGGCCAAAAACCGCACAGCCGTCGCGAGCGGATCAGGCGTCCGCCGCGAAACAGGTTTTCGACCTGCGACGGCCCCTTTCCTCTTTGCACCCGCCCGCCCTGCGGCCGCCAAGACGACCGCTTTTCCCCTGGAAGTTTGAACCATAGGGCTGTCATCAGACCCGACTGGCTGGGACGCGTTTCTCATCAGAGCGTTTCTCTACAGCAGGTTTCGCAGGGGTGTCGCTTTCGGCCGCCATGCCGGAAGCAACCGGCCTCGGGCGCGTTCCGGCCGCCTCATGGATTTTGGTTTGATGCATCTTCAAAAATTCTTTGGCCGCATCCCGTCCCTGCCCGATCCGCTCGGCGCCGTAACTGAACCAGGCGCCGCTCTTGTCGACGATCTTTCGCTCCACGCCGATGTCGACCAGCTCTCCGGTCTTGGAAATTCCCTCCGCAAACATGACGTCAAACTCGGCTTGCTTGAACGGCGGCGCCATTTTGTTTTTGACGACCTTCACACGGACGCGGCTGCCATGAACCTCCTGCCCCTCTTTGATGGATTCGATCCGGCGAATGTCGAGGCGCACGGAGGCGTAAAACTTTAACGCGTTCCCCCCCGTGGTGGTCTCCGGATTACCGAACATGACGCCGATTTTCATCCGGATCTGATTGATGAAAATCACGGAGGTGTGCGAGCGGGAAATCGAGGCCGTCAGCTTACGTAAGGCCTGGGACATCAAGCGCGCCTGCAGGCCCATGTGGGCGTCGCCCATTTCCCCTTCCAGCTCGGCACGGGGGACCAAGGCGGCGACGGAATCGATCACGATGACATCCAGGGCCCCGCTTCGAACGAGTGTCTCGGTGATCTCCAGGGCTTGCTCTCCCGTATCTGGCTGCGACACCAGGAGCTCGGCGCTGTTCACCCCCAACCTCTCCGCATACGAGAGATCGAGCGCGTGTTCAGCATCGATGAAGGCCGCGGTCCCTCCGGTCTTCTGGGCCTCGGCGATCACGTGCAGAGTCAGCGTCGTTTTCCCCGAAGATTCCGGTCCATAGATCTCAATAACACGGCCCCGTGGCAACCCGCCGATCCCGAGGGCGAGATCGAGACCGAGCGATCCTGTGGGGATCACAGGCACATCGGCCGGAATCTCCGCCGTCCCGAGCTTCATGATTGATCCCTTGCCGAACTGCTTCTCGATCTGCGTGATCGCAAGCTCCATTGCACGTCTTTTTTCGTCGCGCTCGCCCATGAGCTTCTCCTTATATAAAAGGGCTTTCCCAAGAGTTGTTGGATTATACCTGAAGGCCGAACGGCACTTCCACCAAAGAGGTGTAGACCGCGCCCTTCGGGCGAAGTTCGCTCTTGATCAACGCCACCGAACCGGCCCGAAGTTCTCCCAGCATCCTGTCCTTCTCCTTCATCACCAGCCTGGCGAGAGGCCCCGCTGCTCCGCGCTCCTTAATACGGGCGACCGTTAAGTGCGGTGTGAAGGCTCGCTCCTCTCGCGCAAAGCCTATACCCACGAGGCCATCCTCAATGGTCGCCTGAAGACGTTGCAGTGCAGTCGTCGCCTCTGCGTCTCCGCTCAGTCCGACCCACAACACCCGCATGCGTTGCGGCGTCGGAAAGCCTCCCAGCCCACGCGCCTCGAGCCTAAAGGTCCCAATCGGCGCAGCCGCCGTCCAGAGCAGGCTGGTGATCGCCTCAACCTGGGACTCCTCAATGTCCCCCAGAAATCGCAATGTCAGATGGATCCCTTCCGGATTGACCCAACTGAGGCCCCGTAACTCGGGCGCCTGTCGTTTGAATTCTGCCTGCAGGTCGCTTATGTGACGCTTCAATTCAGCAGAAAGTTGAATCGCAATAAATGTCCGCAGCACAAGTCTACCGTTTCCCTCACTCAACCACAGGTTTTCCTGAGAGATAGCGCCGGAGCATGTCGAGAACCGCTTGCGAAGCCCGCCGGCGGATTCCCTCCCGGTCCCCGCCGAAGATCTGGGAGAGCCACAGGGTCTGCTTTTTGTCGGCAACAGCCCAGAACACCAGCCCCACCGGTTTTTCCTTTGTTCCGCCGCTCGGCCCGGCAATGCCGGTGACGGCTACACCCAAGTCGGTGTTGCCTCGTGCCCGAACGGCCTCCGCCATGGCGGTGACCACCTCGCGACTCACCGCGCCCTTCTCGTTGAGAAGAGTTCCGGAAATCTTCAGCATCTCGACCTTCGACTTATTGCTGTACACCACATAGCCGCGCTTGAAGTAACTTGAGCTGCCGGGAATCGACGTCAGGCGCTGCGAGACCAGGCCGCCGGTGCAGGATTCGGCCACTGTTACCGTCAGTCGCCGCGCCTTGAGTTGCAGGGCCAGGACTCCTTCCATCGTCTGGCTTCCTACCGCATAGAGAGCATGGCCCATCCGATCTCGAACGGCTCGCTCCACTCGCTTCATCGTTGATTGCGCGGAATCCACATGACGTGCCCTGACGGTGATAGAGACATCCACGCCCTCTTCCCCCGCCTGAAGCCCCAACACCACGTTCGGCTCCGCCCTATAGAGGTCCCTCAGACGGCTATCCACCTCGGATTCCGTCAGCCCAAAGGTCCGAAGGCGACGCCGAAGCAGACTCCCATGCAGGGCTCCTCCGGCCAGCGGCTCTAAGCACCCAGCGCCGCCCTCCGAAAACATGCGCCTCATTTCGGAAGGGACTCCGGGCAGGCACATGACTCCCCGATCGTCTCTCATGAGAAAAAAGCCCGGCGCGATCCCGACAGGATTTTGAAGGATGTGGGCTCGATGTGGAATCAATGCCTGGGTCGTTTGCTCGGCCGTCACGGGACGGCCCCGAGCCGCCAGCCTGTGGGTTATGGCAGCCAAGGCGTCATTATGAAGAACCAACCGCCTGCCCGTGACCCGCGCGACGACCTTGCGGGTCAGATCGTCCTCTGTAGGACCCAGCCCTCCGGTCGTAATGACGATGCGGGCTCGCTCGAAGGCATGGAGCAGAACCGCCTCGATGTCTTTTGGAAGGTCCCCGACGACTGTCTTATAGCGGACTTCGATCCCGAGCTTGAGGAGCTCATCGGCGAGAAAGAGCGAGTTTGTGTCAGCGGCCCCTCCGAGCAATAGCTCCGAACCGATCGCAACGATTTCGGCGTCGACCATGTTGCTCTCACGCCGGTCCTTCACTCCTGAAAATGAGCACGCCCGTAGGCCTGGACCCGCTCATTGAAAACCGGACCCAGTAGATAGGTGATGGTGTCGCTGAGGCTTTGGTACATTTTCGGTCCGATCGGATTGTTCAGGCAGGGCACGCGGGCGCGTCCCGGTTCTTCCTGTAAGGCCAAGACCGTGTGGCCATCGCGCTGATAGACGCATAAGGGGTATTGGACGCAGTCGGTCGGCTTGAATGACTTCCAGTCAATGCCTCGATCCAACGCATAGGAGTGGATGGCGCAATGCTTGACCGGAATGGCCTGGGCGCTCTCACCCGGTGTTGCTTCGGTCGCCGGATACAAAAACACACATCCGTCGTCGACCACCCAGGTGCACCGCATCTCTTCCGGAGACTGGAAGAACCGGATCATCGACCATTCCTCTTCCAAACAGATGTCCGTCGGCTGTCGCCTCGGGTCGCCGACAAACTCTCCGGCCTCCTGCTCGAGAAAATCCCGCTTTTGCTCCGGGAGGTATTGCATGATTCCGTCATGGGACTTAATGCGGGCGATCTCGGCAGGAGTGATGATACAGCCGCGATGACAGCACGCGGAGCCGCACTGTTGGAGGACCACGTCGCAAATGAACTGGGTTGTAAAGATCCTTCGATCGACCAGGATACCGTCGAGCTCGATGAAGCGCTCGGGGAGGACTTCCATTCGCGCGCGGTCTTAGCATAGCCCCCGAAGCCTGTCAACCTTTGCGCGCAGGCCTTTTCGCAATCATGTTGATCCGGAAGGCCGAGATCCTCGTTTATTGACAAAACTTGGGGCCGGATGCTAGAGATACGAAGCTTGTCATCGGTCTTTTTTGCCAGGTAAATATTCAGGGAGGCAAGGTATGGCCGGACCGGAGCAGCAGCCGCAACGCCGCCAGTTCGTGAACTTTCTTTTCTTCAAGCTCGACCCTGCCTGGCGTCGCTTGCCGGAGTCCGAGCGGACCCAGGGTAAGCAGGAATTCATGCGGGCGGTGGACGATTATGCCGGCAAGGTGATGATCATCCCCTACTCCACTGTCGGCATTCGGGGCGACTGCGATTTCATGCTCTGGCGGATCAGCTACGAGCTCGAGCTCTTTCAGGAGATGAGCACCAAGTTCATGGGCAGCGGCCTGGGGAAGTATTTAAATATTCCTTATTCCTACCTCTCCATGACGAAGCGGTCCATCTACGTGGACCATCATACCCACGAAAACCAGGAGAGCAAACGCCTGACCATCGTTCCCGGCAAGAGCAAGTATATTTTTGTCTATCCCTTCTTGAAAACCCGGGAGTGGTTCCTGCTGACGAAAGCGGCCAGGCAGGGCATGATGGATGAGCATATCGAAGTCGGGCACCGGTTCCCGTCCGTGAAGCTCAATACGACCTACTCATTTGGCCTCGACGATCAGGAATGGGTGGTGGCGTTCGAAACCGACAAG
>VBON01000048.1 GCA_005877525.1 Nitrospirota bacterium | reverse complement strand
TAGAGAAAGACACGAGGATCCTTCAGAGGAAGAATCGCTTCTCCAGAAGGGAAAGGCGGACCGTCCTGGCGGGACGCGGGCTGGGCGGGTGAAATAATAGGCGGGCCGTCCGTTGGAAAAGAAGCCTCGCGTGGCAGGCTCAGGGCCGGCGGTCGTGACGGTGCTGCGGGCTGAGGGGGTGAAAGAACGGACCGGCTTGATTGCTGCGTCTCCGTTTTCAGGATGCAATGTGGATCGGATTCTTTTTCTTGCAGTGATGGTTCCTCGAAGCTCTGAGCCCTTTCGGCCGGCGATCCGCTAACACGTTCAGCGTCGATAGAACCGCGATAGGCAAAGTTCGCCAAGGGCCGATAGGCCCCTCCTTGTGCCTCGCCCCCGCGTGGGACGTCTGGTAGGTCCGACTTCTGCCCAGCCTCGTCCGATGAGAGAGTCTGGCTGGCGGCGGTAAGCTCTTCGATAAGGACATACGCCCGATGCACAGCACGGACCACGGCTTCTGCCGAGACACCAGGATCGACAGCGGCACACAGCAAGGCCCAGGCGCGACTGACGACCTCCTCCAACGCTAAGGGTACCGGTACGGCTTCAGAAGGCTGGACGGAAAGTTGCAAGAGCAGATCAACGATCATCTCCTTGACGGACATGCCGTACGTCAGCGAACGCCTGGACAGTTCCTCCCGCAGCAGGTCATCCATATCCCGCCGAAGGCCAGGGTACTCAGCCTTCAGGCACGCCTCAATACGAGCATCTTCGGCTAGTGTCCAGAGATCTCGGATCAGAGAGGGTTGTGGATAGCATTGGAAGAGATCATCGAGGGAATGCAGATGCGCCCGCGCCTGCCGCCCGTAGCGCAGACAGGCTTGAGCGGAAAGATCCCCTATCCGGCCAAGGTCCAAGTCGTACGTACCGTATTCAAAATGTCCCGCCTCATGCGCCGTCATGAGTTTATACAGACGCAGGTTGTCCTCTCGCGTCGCATACTGGCGCACCCGAGCAGGTAACACGATCACGCCTTCTGAGGCGCTTTGGGACGACGACGCTTCGCATTCTTCCTGACCTTGCGAATGGATGGTGAGGGTCTTGCCGCTCAACCCTTCTGCAAAGAGCTTTAGTACACGGGATACGTCCCGCAACGCCACCCCGCTGGCCGCCTGCTCGACAGCTTCCAGCGCTTTGCGGGTCTCAGTCGCAAAGTAGGCGCGTGCCGCCTCAGGACTGTAGTCCAATACCTCCATGCCACCCTTGAACCATACTTCAAATCGCTCGGATGCCGAGGAAGGAAGCGTACCATCCCCCTCGATGAGATGGATCACTTCGGGCGCCCGGCGCACATAGGCCAGCGTAGCGTCGGGATCCTTGTCTGCCACCAGCATCCCGTATTGGAGCACCCGCTCCTGCCATTCGGGGTTGGAGATCCGATATAACAGCCCCGGAGCCTCTCCCAGCAGTTCAATGGCAAGCCCCGGAGCGCGATCCGCCAAGCTATTGGCCAGAGCCACCAGTCGCCGTCGCACCGCACGTGTCGGGAGTTCTGCGAGCAACAAGGCACTCGTCCGCATGTAGGTGAGCGCCCCGACATAATCCGGTTTGCCGAGAGTGTTCGTGGTGACGAGCTTCAGACTGACGGAGGCCCAGGCCTTGAGATCATCCAAGGACACGACGGCAAGCGCTTCCGCGCTCCGCCGAAAATACTCCACGCCGATGACATAGTCGCATCGCGCCAAGTCTGAGCCGATCTGCGCCCAGATCGAAAGCGCGTCAATCCCTATCGTCGCGCTCACGCCGCCTGCTTGCCGAAGGCCCTCCAGCGCCAGAGGGCCGTCCTGGTCGGCCAGTTCCAAAGCCGTCCGGAGGACCGCAGCACGGTCAGCCGACGGGACGATCCTGAGGATCGCCTCGCTCTCCCGGCAATATTTCATCGCGATTGCTCCCGATCGTTCGGCAAGCGAAATGGCAAGATCGATCCAGAGAACAAGCTCCGCTTCATGCAACACGTCCCCAAGCGCTGGAAACATCTCGATCGCGAGCGCTGCAACTTTGCGGGACCGGTCACGCAACTCCGACAGGAGCGCGAGCAAGGCGGTGGCATTCAGAGTCGTCGCGAGGCGGCTCGCTTGCGCACGGAACTCCGCGAAGAAAGCCGCGAATCGTGCCGAGAGATCGGCTGGCATAGCCGGCGATTAGAGCACACAGGCCTGGGTCAATCAGCGCAGCGGCCTCTCTCGCGTTGACACCGGGGGAACGCTCGCCTAGAATGCGCGATCTGAAGGGACCTCTGATGGACAAACCGAGCGAGAAGAGCCTTGAGAAAATCCGGAAATTCGTCGCCAGCTGCGCGACGAAGGGCGGCACCAGCATGCACCCAAATCCGGCGGTCACTGAAGCTGTTATCCAGGGCTTGGCGGCCCATGTGGATGCATTCGGCAAACCGCTTTGCCCCTGTAACTTCTATACAGACAAAAACGCTGAAGTGAAATTACGAAGATGGATCTGTGCCTGCGACGAGATGCAGATCTACAAGTACTGTCATTGCCTGCTGTTCGTGCGCGAGGATGGCCTACCCATCACTGAATACTTGCCGGAGGACCATGAGGGCAAAAAGACTTACGGGACCGTCACCGATCCAACCCCCGAGAGAGGCCGGCCGCTGCGCCATCTGGCAAAGAAGAGCTAATCCCAGAGCAATGAGTCCCCCGCGGAGATGTCAAGAAATCGCTAAGGTGAGGAGTCTTCAGAACTCGTCCTGGTAGTCGGCGTCCCAGCCTTTCGGAAGCGCATCGAGAAGATTATCTCGCTCCTTGACCTCGGGGTCCCCAAGCAATGCTTCGATCTGTTCTTTGGTCAGCGGCTTGACGACGTCGCCCAGGGGTTTTCGCTTGCGGAGCGCCTGTCGCTTTGCCTCTTCCTCCGATAGCTTGGTCTCATTATCGGGTCGTGCCTCGGCATGATCATTCGCCGAGTCCTTTCGCTCTGTTGTCTCCTCATCATCCATCTTCAGCCTCCTGTCACTTTTGTGGCTGAGCTTCGCGCCCTTGTACGGCGCGGGCATCCTCAAAAAATAGCCGAAACGATCTCCCGCAGACTTCGCTGCATATCGGCGTCATCGGTGATCGGGCAGATGACGGCCGCTTCACAGGCCGCCGTCGGCGCAATCCCTTTGCGAATGAGATCACCGGCGTAAATCAGAAGTCGGGTGCTAACGCCCTCTTCCAGGCCATGATTCTTCAGATGGCGGGCCTTCTCGCCCAGCTTGACAAGAGACGTTGCCACTTCCTTGTCCACGCCTGCCTCACGTTCAATGATCCGCGCCTCAAGATCGCGCGGCGGATACGTAAATTCAATGCCGACAAAGCGCTGCTTGGTGCTCTGCTTCAGGTCTTTCAGAACGGTTTGGTAGCCGGGATTATAGGAGATGACCAACAGAAAATCCTCGACCGCTTCGATCACCTGCCCTTTCTTCTCAATGGCTAGAAGCCGGCGATCATCGCTGAGCGGATGAATCACGACCGTGGTGTCTTTGCGGGCTTCGACGATTTCGTCCAGGTAAACGATCGCGCCGTGTTTCACGCCCAGCGTCAATGGACCATCCACCCAGATCGTTTCGCCGCCCTTGAGCAAGTAGCGACCGACGAGATCCGACGCCGTCAGATCTTCGTGGCAGGCGATCGTGATCAGGGGCCGTCCGAGACGATAAGCCATGTGCTGAACGAACCTGGTTTTCCCGCAACCCGTAGGGCCTTTGAGCATGACCGGCATCCGGGCGAGAGCCGCCGCTTTGAAGAGCCCGATCTCGCCGTTGATCTCGGCATAGTACGGCTCGTCTTTCAAGCGGTACTGTTCGATTCCCTGCTCGAGTACCTTCACGTTCTTCTCGTTGAGAGCGAGAGTGTCATCCTGCAACCGATTATAGAAGCCGTACATGGCCAAACTCAAGCAGGCCCCGCAGAGCCGTCCGCCGCCGTTACGATGTAGGAAGGCACAATCCTTTCAGGATGATAGCTCTGCTTAGCATGGCGGAGACCCTCCAAGCCGGAGTCATCCATGGCATTGATAAATTTATAACGGGCGAGGCTTCGGCAGAACTCGCGAAAGATGTACTGTGCCAGCCCCCGCACGTCCCGATCGGCGATCTCGAACAAAATGCAGAAGACCGAATCACTCAGAGGATAACCCAAAGTGTACGCCGCGAGACGCCCCTCGACCTCCACGACAAGGCCCAACAGCCCCAGCTCAGCCGCATCGTGAAGCGCCACGCGATGAGCCAACGCAGCGTCCCCCGCCAGGGCGCGCGCCAATGATGCAGGGTCTTCCATCGCAATACCCTGTTGCCAGCGTTGAAACAGGTCAAGACAGGCTGCCTTGTCCGCGGGCTGCTACTGACGCACGGAGGGAGCCACACGCTTGAGACAGTGATTGTACAAAGCCCGCTGGCTTTTGTATTGGTCGCCGCTGAGAGCCACAAGGTCACGGCGGCGATAGAGGTAATCCCCGGCCTTCGCACGCACCTGGTACCCACGGCTTCGGCATCGTTCGCTGAAGTCTCCGGGCAGGTTTTCGATGCGGGAGACGCCGGATACGCAGTTGCGCTCGGCCATCAGGGCAAAGATCCGGGGCATCACCGGACCACATGGATCCGGCCCTACAGGCGGAAGCGCCAGGAAGGTGCCGTCTGCATTCGTCGCGAAGAGACAGAAGTGTTCTTCCAGGTCCACCCATTCATAGGAGAAAAGGTCCCGCCAGATAAAATGGTACGGGAAGGAGTAGGCTGCCAGCGGCTGATCGCCGACGCTGTGCGCAAGAAACAGTTTCTCCACGCCCGCACGGTCCGCCAGGATCAACGGGCGAAATGGGGTCAGAATCGATTTTTCAGATTCGCTGTGGCCCTTGGACTCTCCTGGAAAAATCGACGTTGACCCCGACTGCAAGGCGCGAAAGCCCGCTGTGATCGTCGCAAGGCGTTTCAACACGACGACGTCGTCCTGGAACGCGCCGACCAATTCCGGGTTCCCCACCATGGTATGGGCGATGGCGTCAGTTTCAAGCATCCGGGCGGAGCGCTCCACATAGGCCAGCGACTCCGGCGTGTCGAGCTTCTGGACGATGAAGGGGCATTTTGCGTCCCATCCCATCACCACCTGTTCATGGCTACGGTCCCACATCACCGCTATCGGATAGAGCCGGCAGTCCAGAGGTCGGCTGTCATAGATCCCGCATTGGCCCGTGGCTGGATTGAAGGCCGGACAGATAAATCCTTCGCCATGCGGCACCAGGCGGATCTTTGTGCCGGCATGGTCCGGGAAGGCGTCCGGTGAGACCCCTGCGGCAATCGCCGTTTGGATCTCCTCCCGAGTGAAGTACGGACGCAGGACGCTCTCGGACTCCGGAAAACGGCAGCAGACATCGCAGGCAGCGCAGACCGCGCTGGGCACGATCTGTTCGACGACTACCGGAAGCTCTCGTACAACAGATTTCACGTTCAGTATTCTACCGTAGCGGTCCTGTCCATACCAGTGGCCTTGTGCTGCATAGGGCCGCATGCTAGACTTTTCATAGCGTTGACCTCCGCATAGAACCGGCGGCTCCGCAAAGGGTTGGGGAATCGCGGACGCCTTCATTGCGAATCCCCTGCACTCCGAATGGACAGTGGAGATAGCAAAGCGATCGGTATGGCTGACAGCTCGTCAATGTTCTTCTTAAGAGGTCTTGCAGCCTCCATTCATCATTTAGCATGCTGTGGCGGTGGAAATGAGCGCCGCATTCGTGTCCTCGTTCCTGCAACCCAACGGGTCGCGGCGGTTTAGGACCATCTCTATCCAGGGATGACTCCTCCAACGACAGCGCCCCGGCCTCTTTCCGGCGGCATCTCTCCCGAAACAGCCTGCGAGCACAGCCATGCCGTCAAAGCGCGCCTGGTTGCCGAAGGCCTCCACACCAATTCAACATGGCGCATCTCTCCGATCCCATTTCGACTCGCTCCCGAAAGCCTTGCGGAGATTCAGACGCTCGGGACCCATCTGCTTCTCTTTACCCGCGCGCTGAACCGCCTGTACTCCGAAAGCGCTCGGGGCTCTCAACCCCGGTGGATCGCAGACTACCTCGATCAGGGGAAACCCAGCGACCTCATTGCGTTCGCGCGTATGAATCGGTTTCGCGACGATACCCCCCGGGTGATCCGGCCTGATCTTCTTCTGACTGAGACCGGCCTTATGATCACGGAGCTGGACTCCGTCCCCGGAGGGATCGGCATCACCGGGTGTTTGGCTCACGCCTATAGCGACCTGGGGTGGCCCATCATCGGCGGCCGCAACGGAATGGTGGAAGGCTTTGCAGCAATGATCAAAGACCTCGCGGCGGATGGGCCACCGGTCTTAGCCATCGTGGTGTCCGAAGAAGCGAAGGATTACCGGCCGGAGATGGCCTGGCTCGCGGCGCGCCTGCGCGAGACCGGTCTTCCTGCTTACGCTCTCACCCCCAAGGACATGAACTTCACCGAAGACACCCTGCACTTGGCCGACGGACAAGCCATCACCGTGCTCTATCGCTTCTTTGAGTTATTTGACCTTAAAAATATTCCAAAGATCGAACTCTTTTTTTATGCCGCGAAAAAAGGACGGGTCACCCTCACGCCTCCGGCCAAACCCTGGCTCGAGGAGAAGATGGCGTTTGCCCTGCTGCATCATCCAGTCCTCGAATCTTTTTGGAGAGATGCGCTTAATGCCACGGCTTTCGAGACCCTGCGCCGTTTGATGCCTCAGACTTGGATCTTGGATCCCCGACCGATTCCCCCGCATGCGGTCATTCCGGGTCTCGCACCCGGCGGCCATCCGCTCTCCGATTATCAGGAAATGGCCAGGCTTGGGCAGAAGGAGCGCCGGCTCAGGCTTCTCGGAACTGGCCTGGGGGTCGAGAGGGGTCTCGGTAGGGCACGACATGGCACAACAGGAATGGACCGGGACCCTGGAGCAAGCGCTCGCCTCGTTTCCCGATTCGCCGCACATCCTGCAGGAGTTCCGAAAGGCTCGGCGGGTATCGGCCCAGTACCACGATCCGATCGCCAATGAGATCATCGAGATGCCGGGGCGTGTGCGGCTCTCTCCGTACTACTTCGTCACCGGCGACACTGTGCGGTTAGGGGGGATTCTGGCAACGGTTGTCCCGCTCGATAAGAAACTGATCCATGGCATGACCGATGCGATCATGGCGCCCTGTGCGCTTGAAACCGACAGCATGACGACCGAGACAGGTGAACCCTCCCGATGAAGCTGTATCACGTCGATTGGTGTCCGGAGTGCGAGGTCGTTCGTGAGAAGCTGGACGAGCTGGGCGTTTCCTATGAGAGTATTATCGTGCCGGATAGTCGACCGCAGCGCACTGAGTTTACGAGGCTTCCGGACAGTACTATGTCCCGGTTCTCACGGACGGTGATCATGTGTTGAGCGAAACGGATGATATCTTATCGTATCTGGAATCGAAGTACGGCCAAAAGGCCGGACGATCTTAGAACGGCACCATGAACCAGAGGCTGGAGGCGGACACGAATATGGGCACCTGGCGGGAGACGCTCGCAGCGAGCATTACCAGACCGGAAGACCTAGCCAAACACTTGGATGTCGATCCGGAAGCCATTAAGGACGTGGTGGGCGAGTATCCCATGCGCATCACGCCAATGTGGATGAAGCTGATCAAGGAAAAGGGTGATGCGATTTGGCGCCAGGTGGTTCCCGAGCCCGAGGAGATGGCTGACGAGAGCGCCGACGATCCCTTGCATGAGGACCTTGACAGCCCTGTCCCCCATCTGGTCCATCGCTACCCGGACCGGGTTCTGTTCATGGTCACCAATCAATGTCCGATCTACTGCCGGTTCTGCACTCGCAAGCGGCTGGTAGGTAAGCCCGGCTTTCTCAGGAAGGGCGAGTTGGATCGGGTCGTAGAATATTTGAAGGCCCATCCCGAGGTACGGGACATCATTCTCTCCGGCGGAGATCCGCTGCTGCTTCCTGATTCACTCTTGGAACGGATCTTAAAGGCCTTGCGTGGGATCCCCCATCTGGAGCTGATCCGTATCGGGAGCCGCGTCCCCGGAAGCTTGCCCGATCGCGTGACTCCTGAGCTGTGCGCCATGCTGCAGAAATATCATCCGATCTATATGAACCTGCATTTCAACCATCCGGATGAGTTGACACCGGAGGTCAAGGCCGCCTGCGGGCGACTGGCGGACGCCGGCGTGCCGTTGGGCGCGCAGACCGTGCTGCTAAAGGGCGTAAATGATGATCCGGCGGTGATGATGCGCCTCGTCCATCAACTTCTGCTTGCGCGCGTGAAGCCGTATTATCTCTATCAAGCCGATCTGACCCGCGGGACCAATCACTTCCGCACTTCAGTGGAAACCGGCCTTGAGATTATTAAAGCTTTGCAGGGCCACACCAGTGGGATGGGGGTACCGCACTTCGTCATTGACGCGCCTGAAGGCGGGGGGAAAATCCCCCTGCTGCCGGCCGACTATCTCGTCGATTTGACCCAGGAAAAAGCGACACTGCGCAACTACGAAGGCAAGGTGTACAGCTATCCACAGCCGGAATCCCCACCGTCGATCGTCGCCCACTCGAACGGCAACGGCAATGGGAGCCGAGGCAGGGAGCTTCCCATGGTCGGCTCCGCCTCAACCGGATGCGGCATTGCTGATGCCATGCTGGAGTGATTCCCTCGTCGGGGCGTAATTGCCAACCGGTTCAGAAGGCGCTACACTTGCTTTCCGTGCCTTTACCTCACCGGAAACAACCCCTCCAGCGACATGCGGGTGGCGTTCTCGCCTCCCAACAACTTCGGGCTCTCGTTACTAAACGCATCATCTCTGGCAAACCGGCCATCGAGGAGCGCCAATATCAGCCGGCGAGCCTCGATCTCCGTCTTGGTGAGACGGCCTACCGGATGCTCAGCAGTTTTCTGCCCGAACAATGGGCGATCTCCCAGCGCCTCACCATCAGCGATCTCTTGCCGGAACTCCTGATGTATGAGATCGACCTGCGCAAGGGAGCGGTGCTCGAACAAGGTCGCGTCTACTTGATCCCGTTGATGGAATCGCTCGCGCTTCCCGCTGAGATCGGCGGGAAGACAAACCCCAAGAGCACCACGGGGCGCGTGGACGTCTTTACCCGCACCATTACCGATTTTCAAGCGCGTTTCGACGATATTCGCCCCGGCTACCGGGGGCGCCTGTTCCTGGAAGTGGTTCCTCGGTCCTTTTCGGTCAGAGTGAACGCCGGAATGTGCCTGAACCAGCTTCGGCTCTTTGCCGGTCATCCGATGGTAGCAGATGCCGGCCTGCGTGATAGTCACCGCAGAGATCCGCTGCTCTATCGGGAGGGTAAGCCCCTGCCGCCGTCTCAACTGTCGCTCAAGGAAGGCGTCTTTTTGCGCGTGGACCTGAAGGGCAATGAAGGAGGGATCGTCGGGTTCCGCGCGAAGAAGATCAGCAAGATCCTGGATATGTCCAGGCTGGCTCATTACGATCCGACCGACTTTTGGGAGCCGATCAGGCGTTCCCGGGACTCGACTCTGCTCCTCGAGCCCGAGGAATTTTATATCCTCGGCTCGAAAGAACGGATCCGCATTCCGCCCAATTATGCCGCGGAGATGGTGGCCTATGAAGCCGCGTGCGGAGAGCTCCGGACCCATTACGCCGGGTTCTTCGATCCGGGATTCGGCTATGGCTCGGCGTCCTGGAGGTTCGCGCGCATGATGTGCCGTTCCTGATACACGACGGCCAGACTTTCTTTAAGGTGTTCTTCGAGCGTATGCAACAGCGTCCCGAGAAGGTGTACGGGGACGGCATGGGTTCGTCCTATCAGTTCCAAGGATTGACGCTCAGCAAGCAATTCAAACCCTATCAGGGATAGCCATGGATCACGCGCCAACGCCGAACGACCCACGTGACCAAGAGGAAGCGCCAAGCGAAAGCCATACGGAAGCGATGCAGAAGTTCATGGGGTTTATCCTCATGGTGCTCTCTTGGCTTCAGTTGTTGGTCGCAGTCAGCAGCGGCAGCGATGCAGACTACTTGCCATTCTTGTTTTATTTCTTCGGCCTCGTCATCTTCGTGAATGGCACGATGAGCTCCCCATACAAATATCTCATCATGGGCGCGGCCTCTCTGACGGGACTTGCCCTGATCTACCACATTCGTTCGATCGGAGCGGCCACACGCTGGGAAAAGGGCATGGTCGTCTACGGGACGATCCTCATCGTCGGCTACTTCATATTTGCCCGGCAGAAGCCGGTCCGGCGCATCCGGACTCCCAATCCGCCTCCATGACCATCACGGTTATTATTCCCACTCTTAATGAAGAACAGACCATCGAACACACGTTGAGCCGGCTTCACGATCCGGCGTTCAGTGAGATCCTGGTGGTGGACGGCGGCAGCCACGATCACACTCTTGCGCATGCTCGCATACTCTCAGGAACAAAGGGCCGGGCACGACAGATGAATAGCGGCGCGGCGGCCTCCAAAGAAGATGTCTTGCTCTTCCTGCACGCCGACACCCTGCTGCCATTAACAGCCGCCGACGACGTTCTAACGACCTTACAGGATCTCCGGACCATTGGCGGGCGATTCGATGTCAGATTCGATCGAGATTCGGGATGGTATTGGCTCATCTGCCGGATGATGAACTGGCGCTCGCGCTTGACGGGAATCGTTACGGGGGATCAGGCTCTCTTCGTGCGGCGTCCTGTATTTGAGGCGGTCGGTGGGTTTCCGGACATTCCCGTCATGGAGGACATCGCCCTCAGTAAGCAGCTCAAGCGGGTCGGCCGAATAGCGGCGCTCAGGAGCTGCGTCCTCACGTCGAGTCGTCGCTGGACCCGCCATGGGACGATTCGGACCATCGTGCTGATGTGGGGGCTCCGCTTCCTGTTCTTTGTCGGCGTCGCGCCGACGCGGTTGAAGCCGTGGTATCCCGAGACCAGGTAACAAATCCCGCTGTTATTATCTTCACCAAGGCGCCGATCCCCGGCACCGTCAAAACGCGCCTCTCTCCTCCCCTGACCCCGGATGAAGCGGCGACTCTCCATGGCACCCTCGTCCTGGATGCAATCGAGCGGGCAAAAGGACTGCCCGAAGTTGCGCTCTACATAGCCGGCGCTCCCGACATTGCGCATCCGTTTTTCAAAGTGCTGGAAGGCCGGTACGGCGCTCGGCTCCTGCCACAGGAGGGCGATGACCTGGGAACACGCATGTCCGGCGCGATGCAGAAGGCGTTCGAACTGGGGCACCGAAGGGTGATTCTCGCCGGTACGGATCTGCCCACCTTCACGCGCTCGCACTTGACGCAGGCCATTAATCATCTCAACACGCATGACGTCGTGCTAGGCCCCACCATTGACGGCGGCTATTATCTCATCGGCGTACGGGCTGCTGTCCCGGAGCTCTTTCAAGGCATTGCATGGAGCACGGCAGGGGTCCTGGAGGAAACGAAGAAGACAGCAGCGGCGAAGGGATTATCGGTCGCCCTGCTTCCCCCATGCCGCGACCTCGACACGGTCGAGGACCTCACGGCATTCATCGCATTGATTGGCAAGGACAACACTCTATCCAAACGCACCAACGGCGCGCTCAAGCTGATTGCGAATCGGCTCAAAGAACGAGGAGCCTAGAAGGATCCATTCTGAATACGATGGTTATCGATCAGCGAAAATCCCTTCGCTGAAAGATCGCGACGGCGAGAAGGAGCACCAGAGTCGTATAGAGCAGGCCATAGGCGAAGATCAGCGCCAGATCGGTGCCACCGATCTCGAGGTGATGGATGACCCTCCCTTTAATATTGAAGTTTTCGAGATTTGGCATGATGTAGTAGAGGCCCGTCAGAAACATGCGCCCGGATCCCTCGAGCTTGGCGCCCAGCGCCTTTAAATCTCCGGTCAAATGCCCGATCACGTAGATTGACAGGGTAAAAATGGTGCTTAAGGTGGGCGTCGTGAACGTGGAAAATAACAGGGCCACGGCGGTGACGACCATTAGCTCAAGGAAGATCAGTAACACCGCCTTGAA
>VBON01000081.1 GCA_005877525.1 Nitrospirota bacterium | reverse complement strand
AAAGCGGCGGCCGGCGGAGGACAGCACGCGGCGTCCTTGTACGGTCGCGTATTGGTGGTTAATGCTCGGCGGAAGGGGGAGCGTCAGCGTCAAGGAAAAGGGATCGGATCTCTTTTCTAGGGAGGCCGAAGTGAGACAGGCAGCCTGACTCTCGTTCTGGACAGCACGGGTACTTGCGTGATCTGACTGGTAAGCCGTGAGGCGTGCGAGGGAGCCTGAAAAGCGGGCCGAGCGACGCCGGGTCATTCTATTATAGGATGTCCATGATCTTCGACATCGAGGCTTCGTGCCGTTCTTGAGTGCGCGCCACATAGCGGCGCCACTCCGTTGGTCCCCAGACTTCCAAGTGCTCATACATGCCGACCAGCACGATTTCCTGGTCGTCGTCTAGATTGATATGTTTTCGCAGCTTGCCGGGAATGAGGATGCGGCCCGCTTTATCGACTTCCGAAGTGGAAGTCTCCGATACCACGAAATGCATAAACAAGCGGCTCTGCTCCTCGTCGAGTTTGGCCCGGGTCTGCTTCAAGACATTTTCCCATTCAGCGTGCGGGTAGACTCGAAGCGAAGCTAATTCAGAGACTTTTAAGAAGACGACGGTTTTCCCAATCCCGAGACTGTTTTCACACAGAAGTTCCCGCACAGCGGGCGGGAGAAGAAACCGTCCCTTTTCATCCAATTTGCAGAAGTATTCGCCGGAAAACATCACGGGAGCCTCGCTGGTTAGGACCGGCTGTGTTCGCGGCTCTTCTTGCGGAGCACAAGGTCCAGCTCCGACTTCACGAACCGCCAATCTTTCCCGAGTTTGAAGGCCGGCACGCGTCGGTCCTTGATATAGCGATAGAGAGTCCGAGGAGCCACTTTCAGGTAGCGGCAGGTCTCGGCGGTGGTAAGAACCTCATCGCTCGCTTCCTTCGCCATGCAGATCCTACTTCCAGCCGTGAAGATTAGGCCAAAACAGTGGGTTTGTCAACTTTTTCATACCCATCTGATTGCCACTCCTTGCCAGTGGTGCCCTCGCAATCAACCCAATTTTCAAACGCGGCGGGCGAGAGTCCATACGACCACCTTCTCGACACCGGCCCGTCGAAGCGCCTTCGCGCATTCGTTCACGGTGGCGCCGGTCGTGAAAACGTCATCGATGAGCAGGACCGTCCGTCCTTCGAGGCCGTCTGTTTGTTGTGCGGCAAAGGCTCGTCGCACGTTCTGGACTCGGTCTGCTCGATGCAGTTCAGTCTGCGGCAGAGTCGCGCGAACTCGGAGAAGATGATTCAACGATAACGGCAGGGCGAGGCGGGTAGCAAGCCGATCCGCCAGAAGCACGGACTGGTTGAATTCGCGCATGCGCAAACGCTTTGGATGCAGTGGTACCGCGAGCACCAGATCGACGGGAGGAATCTTGTCTTTCCATACGAGCATCAAGTCAGCCAGCGGAGAGGCCAGGGAGGGGCACTTGCGATATTTGAACATGTGAATGGCGTGTGCCAGCACCCCTTCGTAGGCATACGGGGAACGCGCGCAATCAAAGGCCGGGGGTGATTCCCGGCAGTTACCACAAAGATGACCGGGGCTATGGGCGAGCGCAATTGGAGACCCGAAGGGGCCTCCGCAGCAGGGGCAAATCGGGCCGTCAATGGGCCGGATCGATTCCCAACAGGCATGACAGAAAAATGGCAAGCGACGATCCCGCGCAGGCCGAAGACACTCTGCACAGTCCATAGGGTAGACCCAGTGCAGTATGTGATCCCAAAGATCGGGCATTGATCTTTAGACACCGGAACGGGGTGCCAGGCAACTTTCTCTGGAGGTCTTGCCGGAACGGCTGTCACGTAACGGGAAAAGTCGCATTTCCTTTGTGGATCGAATTGTCCGACAGGATTCCTTTGTGCTATGAATAGAGAAAGCACGGAATGCGACAGTGTGGTTCGTCTGGAAAAAGTCTCCAAGGTCTATCAACGCGGCGCCGCCTCAATCTGGGCTCTTCGGGGAGTGTCCCTGGAAGTGCCGCACGGCCAGTTCCTCGCTCTGATGGGTCCCAGCGGCAGTGGAAAAAGTACGTTGTTGAACATGATCAGCGGCTTAGACCGTCCCACCGAAGGGGATGTCGTCATCGAAGGCCGCTCGACGCGAGGGCTCAGCGAATCGGATTGGACCTTGCTACGGCGTGAGCGTATCGGGTTGGTTTTTCAATTCTTCAATCTCCTTCCCGGCCTCACTGCGCAAGAGAATGTCGAGCTTCCTCTTTTGCTCAGAGGCGATCCCCAACCCCAAGAACGTGCACGCAACTCTTTGCGCGCGGTGGGACTGGACCATCGTGCCGGCCATCGGCCGGGCGAACTTTCCGGAGGGGAACAGCAACGCGTAGCTTTGGCCCGCGCCCTGGTCCATCGCCCTACGCTGTTGCTCGCTGACGAGCCGACCGGGAACCTGGATTCGTGTATAGGGCGGGAGATCGTGCAGCTCATGAAAGGCTTAGCTCAGGAAAGTGGACAAACGGTGATTTTGGCGACACATAGCCGCGAAGCGGCGTCTGCAGCTGATCGGGTGCTGGTCCTGCACGATGGGACCCTCGAGGCGGAGATGGAAGTATGAGATGGGGCGGCGCCATTGGCATTGTATTGTTGCTCTCGGCGAATTTCGCTTTTTCTGTGAACGCTGAGGCTCCGGCAATCACCAAACATCCGTTGGCGCAGGAACATCCGATAACAATAGACGCAACCGTGCTCAAGCCGCCGAAAGTCTGGAGCATTCCCGGCGTGACCGAGCCGTTGCAGTCCCTGACAGCCTTGACCTCAAATCACGTCGAGACCCTCAACCTCCGGCCCGGCCGGTATATGTTTACCACCACCAGCATTTCGTTCTCATTCACCGTCGACCTGGAGGGGAAACTGGACTACGCAAAGATGCATGATGAGTGCGTGAGCGGCCGGGGAACGTCCCATCTCACGCTCGTCTGCCGCTTCTTGATGCCGCAATAATGGCCTCCCAGACGCTCGTCCCTGACCTCTCCACGACCATCGCCGGAGTTCGATTTCCTCTCTGCTTCATGAATGCCTCGGGAGCGCGCTGCGTCACCCGAGCGGAATTGGAAGCGCTCGGACGGTCCACCTCCGGAGCCATCGTGACCAAGTCGATGACGCGTGAACCGCGGGTGGGCAATCCGGAGCCCCGGTACTTTGCTTTCGCAGACGGCTCGATCAACTCGATGGGGCTGCCGAACCTCGGCTACCACGCATACGCCGAACTTATCCCGTCGCTCAAAGCATTCGGAAAACCGGTCATCGCCAGTATCGCCGGTCTTTGCGAGGACGATTTCCCGGACATTGCCGGCACCATCAGCAAGGCCGCCCCGGACCTGATTGAAGTGAACCTCTCGTGCCCGAATATCCCGGGAAAACCTCAGATCGGCTATGATTTCGACGCTTCAGAGCGAGTCATCCGCAAGGTGCGCGCGGTGGTCGACCGGCCATTCGGAGTCAAGTTGCCGCCCTATTTCGATCCGGCGCATCATGCAGCGATGGCCGGCGTGCTGCAGCGCGCGCCCGTAGACTTTCTCTCCTTGATCAATTCGGTCGGGAATGCTTTGGTGATTGATCCGGAACGGGAGTCGGTCGTCATCAAGCCCAAAGGTGGATTCGGCGGACTTGGAGGCGCCATGATCAAACCGGTCGCGCTCGCCAATATCAGGGCATTTTGGAACGCCTTCCAGGGGCGCATTCCCATCATCGGAGTGGGAGGGATCGGCTCCGGGACCGACGTTTTCGAACATCTGCTGGCCGGCGCCTCCGCGGTTCAGATCGGGACGGCTCTCATGGAAGAAGGCCTGCCGGTCTTTGATCGCCTCGGACAAGAACTTGCCACCGTCTTCGCCAAGAAAGGCTATCACGGAGTCGAGTCCGCCGTCGGCCGACTCAAGGAATTGTGATTCTTTTTCGCCTGATCGTCTGGCGACATATCTGGGGCGAACCCCTACGGACGGCCCTCACCGGCCTTGGGGTCGGTTTAGGGGTCGCCGTCTACGTGGCGGTGGCGACAGCCAACACCGAGGTACTCCGCACGTTTGAGGAGGGCGTCGTCGGTGTCGCTGGTGGCACCACCCTCCAAGTCATCAGTGCCGCGGCGCTTCCCGGCGGCATTGACGAGAATATCATCCAGACGGTTCGTCAAGCGGACGGAGTGACCCTGGCGACTCCGATCCTGGCACTCACCGCGATCTGGCGGGAGGCTGCCGCTGCTCCTGTGGTCTTGCCGATCCTGGGGATTGACCTCCTCGCAGAGTCAGAAGTGCGCGATTACACCATTGCCTCCGCCGATAACTCCGAGTGGGAAAGCTATCTCGAGCCCGATACGATCTTCATCGGCCGGGCTATCGCTCGCCGATACGGGTTCAGCCCCGGCCAAGTTATTGACCTCAGGGTTGGTCGGCTGGTCCGGCGGTTCGTGGTCCGGGGCATAGTTGAAGGCAGGGGGCCGCGAAGCGCGGCGCTTGAAGAACTTGCCCTGATGGATATTGCCGCGGCGCAACTCGCGTTCGACCGATGGGGACAGCTTGATCGTATCGATGTCGTGTCAGACCCCGCGCGGGCAATCGAGGAGGTCGTCTCGAGTATTGAGAAGCGCCTTCCCGCTGGTCTCCTTGTCCAACGGCCCGAGTACCGGACGGCTCAAGTCGAGCGGATGACCCGCGCTTTTCGGCTCAATGTTGCTTCTTTGAGCGCGGTGGCATTGTTGGTGGGGCTGTTTCTCGTTTACAACACAATGTCTTTCGCGGTTCTCCGGCGGCGAA
>VBON01000080.1 GCA_005877525.1 Nitrospirota bacterium | reverse complement strand
AATTCTATGCCCGCAATGGTCAACCTATCGTCGTTCATGCAACTCCTCGCCTCCGCCGATAAACCCGATGACCTCGACTCGATCTCCCTCTCGAAGAGCCGTCCCTTCAAATGTTCGGCGGTCTACAATATTCAGATTCACCTCAACCGCCACCCGATCGCCTCGAATCTGCAGCTCTGCTAAAAGAGACGCCACCGAGCAGGCTTCCGGCACGTCCCGTGACTCCCCGTTCAGCACGATTCGCATTGCGTCGTGCTCATCTTACCATAGGCTCGCGAAATGCTGTCAACGGCCTTATACTCCTAGCAATGACGCAGCCCCGCAATTCCGCGATTGCCGTAGAGCTCCGCCGCATCGCGGCAGAGCTTGACCGACAGCATGCCAATCCCTTTCGCATCCGGGCCTATTTGCGCGCGGCAGACGCTATCGCGCGACTTCCTGAAGACGCCGCTGCGGTGGCCAAAAGAGGAGAGCTGACCACGATTAAGGGAATCGGCGCTGACTTGGCCAAAAAGATTGTCTCTTATTGCGAACACGGCACCATGGACGGCAATCCAACCGAACCCTTACCTTCTGCCATCGCCGATTGGGCCTCGCTGCCGGGCCTCAGCGACCCGCTTCTGCACTATCTGCACGACCGGCTTCAGATTCGCACGCTCGACGACCTGGAAGCGCTTGTGCGTTCTCGGTTCCTGAGAACCCTGCCGCATGTCACTACCCCCGATGATGAGATTCTCGAAGCCATCGCCCGGCTGCGTGCTCGCTCGGAAACTTGACTGGACGGCCCGGCTCTGCTAACCAAGGAGAGCCTCGGTTTTGATCTGGAGAGCCCGATATGCCCGTTGGAGCCTTTATTCTGATTGAAGTGACCGGCGACCATACGAAAAGCGCATACAAAACAATCCAGCGGATGGCCGGTGTGAAAGCCTGCTATATGCTCAGCGGGAGTTATGACATCCTTGTGCAGGTGGAAGCGGCGACCCTTGAGGAGCTGAGCGATCTGTTGTTGTCGAAGATCCGGTCGGTTGATGGTGTCACCAAAACCACGACCTGCATGGTCCTGGGCGTCTAACCCTTTTCGATCCCCAAAAAAGAAAGGCCCTCAAGGATTTACCCCGAGGGCCTCCCTGTCTTCTCTGAGACGTCGCCCTTAGTACATGTCGCCCATGCCACCGCCATGCTGATGTCCGCCGCCCGGCATTCCCTGAGCTTTCTTCTCGTCCGGGATCTCGCTGACCATCACTTCGGTCGTCAACATGAGGCTGGCCACGCTCGCCGCATTCTGTAAGGCGTAGCGAGTGACTTTGGTGGGATCGATAATTCCCGCCTCGATCAGGTCCACATACTTCTCGGCCGCGGCATCGAATCCGGAGTTTGCCGCCTCTTTCTTCACGCGCTCCACGACCACGGAGCCTTCCAGCCCCGCATTCTGGGCAATTTGCCTGATCGGCTCTTCCAGCGCGCGCTTGACGATGTTGACACCCACCTGCTGGTCGTGTGGCAGATTCGTGATCTTGTCCAGAGCCGATACGCAGCGAAGCAGCGCCACGCCGCCTCCCGGCACGATCCCTTCCTCAACGGCCGCCTTGGTGGCATGCAGAGCATCTTCCACTCGCGCCTTCTTTTCCTTCATCTCGGTCTCCGTCGAGGCTCCCACATTGATTACCGCCACGCCGCCGACGATCTTCGCCAGCCGCTCCTGAAGCTTCTCGCGGTCGTAATCAGAGGTGGTCTCCTCGATCTGGGCCTTGACTTGTTTGACGCGGGCCTGGATCTTCTTTTCGTCGCCATGGCCCTCGACAATCGTGGTGTTATCTTTATCGATGGTGACGCGCTTCGCGCGGCCCAAATCGGTTAATTTCACATTCTCCAGCTTCAAGCCAAGGTCTTCGGAAATGACCTGCCCGCCGGTGAGAGTCGCAATGTCCTCCAGCATGGCTTTGCGACGATCCCCGAAGCCAGGAGCCTTCACTCCCGCGACGTTGAGAATGCCGCGCAGCTTGTTCACAACCAAGGTCGCCAGCGCCTCACCCTCGACGTCCTCCGCAATGATGACCAAGCGCTTGCCCATCTTGGCCACTTGCTCGAGCAATGGGAGCAGGTCCTTCATGCTGCTGATCTTCTTCTCATGAATGAGCAGGAAGGCATCTTCGAGGGAGACTTCCATGCGCTCGGCGTCGGTGATGAAGTAGGGAGAGATGTAACCCCGGTCGAACTGCATGCCTTCGACGACATCGAGAGACGTGGACATCGATTTCGCCTCTTCAACAGTGATAACCCCATCCTTGCCCACCTTCTCCATCGCTTCGGCGATCAGATCTCCGATGGTGGCATCATTGTTGGCGGAGATCGTTCCGATTTGGGAGATCTCCTTCTTGGCCTTGCACGGCTTGCTGAGCTTCTTCAGCTCCTCAACGACGGCCTCTACGGCCTTGTCGATTCCTCGTTTGATATCCATGGGATTCGCGCCGGCGGTAATGTTTTTGACGCCCTCGCGGAAGATCGCCTGGGCCAGAACGGTCGCAGTCGTCGTTCCATCGCCGGCCACGTCGCTGGTCTTCGATGCGACCTCGCGCACGAGCTGCGCGCCCATGTTCTCGTAAGGATCTTTCAGCTCGATCTCTTTCGCAACCGTGACGCCGTCTTTGGTGATCAGCGGCGCGCCAAATTTCTTATCAAGAATGGCATTCCGTCCCTTGGGGCCCAGCGTCGCCTTCACGGCATCCGCCAGCTGATTCACGCCCCTTAAGATCGCTGCCCTTGCGTTTTCACTGTATACAATCTGCTTTGCGGCCATTTCATTCCTCCTTTAGATCAAGCTTGCTTGCTAACGCCGGAGACCGGCTCTGGCAATTTTATTTGTCGAAAATGCCTAGAATGTCCTCTTCCTTAATAATCAGATAATCGGTCCCCTCGACATTGATCTTGCTGCCCGAATACTTATCGAAGAGGACGATGTCGCCGATCTTTACGGATTTCACATCCGCGCCGACGGCTTCGATCTTCCCTCGCTGAGGCTTCTCTTTGGCCGCATCCGGGATATAGATTCCCCCGGCGGTGCGCTCCAACTCTTCGGTGTAACTGACGAAACAACGATCCTTGAGAGGCTTAAATCCTACGGTTGCTTTCTTCTCCGCTGTTTGCACTGCCATGATGCGCTTCCCTCCTTGTGACCTATGGTAAGATTTGCCAACGTGTGGACGGGAGGAGCTGCCTCCTCCGTATGTAGCTTCAAAGTTATATAAAGCTTCTTGGGAGGAAATCAACCCCCCGCACTCCAGTTTTTTACATGGCTTTTTCCACATGAGTCTCACGCTGAGCAGGTCGTAACTCCTTGAAAATCATCCATGATTTTAGCAAATCCGTTGCTTTCTGCAGTTGCGGGTCGTCCTCCTCGCCTTCCTTGCCTTCCTTCGTTTCCTTGGATTTGACGTCTCGATCCTTTTTGCCGTCCTTAGATTCAGGCTTGATCGCCGGCGGCTCCGGCGCCGGCGAGGGTGGAATCGCCATTTCCTCCTTGTTCGAGTCCCGCAGGTTCTTATCGAGATCCCGTTCGCGAATCGGCACGGCAGTGGTCGGCTTGCCCTTCACGGTGATGTCTGGTGAAATCCCAATGCCATGAATGCTGCGACCCTTGGGCGTGTAATATTTTGCCGTCGTGAGACGCAGGCCGGAGCCATCGCCGAGCGGCAGGATTGTCTGCACGGAGCCTTTCCCAAAGGTCTGAACGCCAACCACGACAGAGCTACCCCAATCCTGTAGTGCCCTCGCCACAATTTCGGAGGCGCTCGCGCTCCCCTCATTCACAAGGATAATCATTGGGTAGTCCTCGGGCTGGTCTTTGATATGGGACTCATAATTGTCCTTTCGTCCTTCCCGGGTCTTGATGTAGACGATGAGCCGATTCAGCCCGACAAACTGTTCCGAGACATCAATGGCAGCGGTCAGGAGGCCGCCCGGATTGTTGCGCAGATCCAGGATCAGCGACTGCATCTTCTGCTCACGTAACTTCTTGAGCGCGCCGGTCATGTCCTTGGCGGTCTGGTCCTGGAATTGGGTCAATCGGATATAGCCGATGTTCCCCTCCAGCATCTTCGACTTGACGCTCTCAATCTTGATAATCTCGCGGGTCAGAACAAACACCAGGGGCTCGGAGACTGCCTCGCGCTGGATCGTGAGCGTCACTTTTGTTCCCTTGGGTCCCCGCATCTTCTGCACGGCATCCATCAGCGTCATGTCCTTGGTGGTCTCGTTGTTGACCTTCAGAATAACGTCCGAGGGCTTCACTCCCGCACGCTCCGCTGGCGTGCCGTCGATGGGAGCGATGACTGTCAAACGATTTTCTTTCATGCCGATTTGAATGCCGACGCCTCCGAATTCGCCTTTCGTCTCGCCTTTTGTCTCGACCTGCACCTCTTTATAGATATCGGGCGGCATAAAGGCGGAGTGCGGATCGAGTGTGGCCAGCATCCCACGGATTGCGCCATAGACAAGATCCTTGGTCTTGACCTCTTCAACATAATGTTTCTGGATGTGGGCCAAGACCTCGGTGAAGGTCTTCAGCTCTTCATAGGTCTCGGTGGCCATCACCGCGCGGTCCCACCCCTTGCCGATGAGAACTCCAGTCACCAGCGTGGCCACAAAGACAATAGTCAAGCCCATTTTTACCTTAGTTGCCTTGCCTTCCATCACATGCTCCTTTTCCTTACCGCCGTTTGGCTAACCAGGCCAGTGGATCAAGGGCTTCCCCTTTTTGCCGTAGCTCAAAATAGAGCGTGCTCTGGCCGGTCAGGCCCGTATCTCCAATCTCGCCGATCGGCTGGCTGCTGCGCACCGCGTCTCCAACATTGACCAGAAGCTTCGAGGCGTGGGCGTACAGCGTAAAATAGCCCTCGCCATGATCAACAATCGCCAAGAGCCCATAACCGCGCATCCAATCCGCAAAGGCGACCACTCCTTCGAATACCGAGCGAATGACGC
>VBON01000079.1 GCA_005877525.1 Nitrospirota bacterium | reverse complement strand
CGAGGTCGCACCACCACCGCTCAGCTCAATAGGAACCGACCTATACCGGCATCTCCTGCAACGGGGGGCGAACTACTTCATGGACCTTGTCAGAGGGACCGGCCATCTTGCCGCTGAGGTGGAGCAAGGACTCTGGGAATTGGTGAGCGCCGGCCTGGTGACCGCGGACGGATTTGACAGTTTAAGAGCCCTACTCGATCCCCGCCGTCGCCGCGCCGAAGGCAAAGAGCGTGGACGTGGCCCGCGGCACAGCATCGGGCGCTGGTCGCTGTTTCAGCCGGAATCATTCGGCATCGAGCGGCTGCGAGCAGGTTCGCCGGAATTCGTCGACCGGGTCGCCCGCCAGCTTCTGCAGCGATACGGCATCGTCTTCAGGGATCTGTTAGGCCGGGAGTCCTGCGCGCTTCCGTGGCGCGACCTGCTGGTTCAATATCGACGGTTGGAACTCCGCGGGGAGATACGCGGCGGGCGTTTCGTCGCAGGATTTACCGGAGAGCAGTTTGGGCTGCCGGAAGCCATCGAGGCCTTGCGCAGCGCACGCCGGCAGCCGGAACTGGGACCTCAGGTAATTTCCGCCACAGATCCGCTAAATCTCGTGGGAATTGTGACGCCAGGAGAGCGGGTACCATCCGTTGCCGGAAGTCATGTGGTATTTGAAGGAGGCGTTCCGATTGGTACGGGCGGGAATGCCGGGGTCCTCATCCCTGGAGGATCTTCATCAAGATTCCCGTGCGGGTAGAGGTGCGGGTCTTATCCATGATGTGCTTGATGTGCTCCTTCACAGTCAGCTCACTAATGGTGATCGCATTGGCGATCTCTTTGTTCGTCCAGCCTTTCATGAGATGCTCGATGACCTCGATCTCGCGGCCAGTGAAATGAAATTGTTCCTTGGCCATCTCTAGACTGAAGCCTTGGCGCTGCGTGATCGGTTCGAGAATGATGAGTACCCGTGAGGCATCAAGCCCTCCTGTGGCCGGCAATCCGATACCAGAAAGAAAGATTGAGTCCTGACCGTTTTTTATGACGCGGCGAACTTGGAACTGCTCCCAGTCTTTAGAATCGCGACGGATTCCCATCATCTTGACGATACCCTGAGCGAAATCCTTTATAGGCATAGGCAAGGTACCAGCCATGGCGTCTCCGGTCGCCGGCGTGGCTATATTTCGGCAGAGCTCCCATGCCCGCCGATCCCAATGAAGCACATGCATCGCTGAGGAGAGCATAAGAAAACCCGAATTCTTGCGCTTCTCAACGAGAGCCTGAACTGACGAAAAGGAGTCCATTTGCGATCGTACACTTCCTGTACAGAAACTCAGTTTCTGAGTGGTCAGCATGGGGTGCACTAGAGGTGCAATGGCGGTGCCAGAAGAATCTCAACCACCGCAAAAAAAAGGTGTTTAAATCTGAGCGGTTGATAGGGGAATCAGGGTAGGCAGACGAGCACTCTGTGTGAGAAAGGTTGCAGGGTGAAGGCGATTGCCTCCAGTAAAAGTGAATTCTGGATTAGTGACCCTTGCAGTTTGGATGGTCACAAGGACACTTTGTGCCGCTGGATTGAGCCGTAGCACATTTGTCGCTGCAAAATGACTTATCCGCTTGCGCCTGACAGCTGCATGCGGGATGCGCACATTTCTTTGTCATGGCGTCTCCTTTAGGACTCTTTCCTCAGGCGAGGATAGGGCCTCAGCTACTTGACATCTATCCCTCTTTTGCTGCATAGCCCTGTGCTTACTGGCATGACACAGTCCGGATGCGACTCTCCGCAGAGTCTAACGTAGGAGGGAGGGAGGACATGTCAGAACCCACTTCGATCCACTCAACGCCTGAATCGAATGCCCATACCCAGGCTCTCCAGGCCCAGATCCAAAAACTGGAACTATTGAGTCACCGCCCTCTTGATTCGGCTGTGCTCGCGCGGTTTGATGATGAGACGGAGAATTTGATTAAAAGCCTCCTGGGACCACTGCACCCGCAAATGGAAGCTTACAAATATGCCAAGCTGGCTGAGGCGGCTGAGATGGTGAACCTTCCAGAGTCGGCACAGGAAGAATCTGCGCAGGATCTGCCCCGCAAGGCGATTCAGCAACGCCGGCAGGTCCTGGAAGGCTGCCTGGCGAAATTGCATTCGACGAAAGAGACGGAAGCCGCAGGGCTGAAGGGGAAGACGACGAAGAACCTCCCGAGATGAGTCAGCCTTAACCTGGTGTTGCTTTTTTCGCGCATTGTTGAGTCACTCAGTACCTCCTTTGGTGCATAGTGGTCAGCCCCGCACGGTGCTTAAATAAAATCACAGGGACGTCAGGAACTCCAATAGCAGAAAGCCGCTGCAAAAATGGCCATTGCCCCCTATCCCAGAATCGCGGCAAGTCTGTTGCTTAGTCTGTTGGTGGCGGCCCCCGTCGCCGCGGTGGGGCCATACTTTGAGAATGAACGAGCCCCCGGCGATCGCAAGGCGGGACCGGCCCCCGATGTGCAACGCCACGAGATTCCCGCGAAGACACCCCAAGTTAACCGTCTGGTCAAGGGCGAACTTCTGAAAATCGAGGATTTTATCTATGTGGTGCGCGATCCTGTCGCCGGCAAGACCGTCGAAATGAAAGTGGACCGGGACACTCGCATGGAGGTGACTCCGCGAATAGGGGACCAGATCGAAGCGGAGTTGTTACCAAACGGAAATGCGTGGTCGATTAAAACGGTTCCGTAAGTAATCGATTTCTTATCGATAGTTTTTCCTTCCTAAGCTAAATCTCGCACCCGCCTGGGCATGGGGCAGCGTTTTTCATTCTCTTCCAGTATGCTACACTCCCTGTCGTTTCAGAAAACGGGCTCGCTATACGGAAATGCCGAAGGACTGTCCAGTATGTCGGTGAGCGACGAAATAGTGCGGGAGGTGAGGAGCCTGCCTCCCGGGCGCGAAATGGACCGGGAGATTGCGGAGCGGGTGATGGGCCTTCAGAATGGCTCAAACGCCCCCCGCTATTCGAGCGAGATGGCCGCAGCCTGGAGCGTGGTCGAGAAAATGGTGCGGGCGGAGGACGTGTATTTCGGCGCTCCTCATTACAAGAGCACACGACAGTCGCTCGGGCCGTTAGGCTATCCGGTCGGCACGGAGTGTTGGTATTGTGTGATCAATAGCAAGACCTTCAATAAACTCGTCATCTGTGCGGATAGCGCGCCGCTCGCGATTTGCCGGGCAGCCCTTGTATGGGTCCGAACTAAGGAGTCGGCGGCCTCCCAACAACAGCAAACGCCGGCCTCTCCTGATCGCTGATGATCAGCCCTGCCGAAGAGACGAACCGGACCCTTTTTCTAAAGGCTCTGCACAAGGACCCGGTCCAGTGCCCGCAACCCAATTGCGGTGGTCCGGTCGGTGTTCAGGACTGCTCGCAATTGCAGGATCGGGTCAAGACTTTCGAACTCAAATGCGAGCGCTGCGATTGGAAGGAACGAGTGACGGGACGGGAGCAGCTTGTGCCGCCGTGGGATGACACTGTCCTGCTGGATATGGCTTATGACCACCTCATGCATCAGCCCGCAATGTGCCCGCATGATGGCAGTCCGGTGATCTTCACCTCGTTACCCAATCCGAGGCGAAAGGCGAGATATCGCGTCTCCTGTTTTTATTGCGGCCGTCAGGCGGAGATGGACTGGCCTCCCCAGGACCTCAGGCGATGAGGGCGCTCGCGCGACTATGCGTTTTCCGTGGGTTTCAGCACCATCATCAGGCGATCCACGTCGATCGGTTTGATGATGTAGCTACTCGCGTCAAGATCGAAGCTCTTATGGATGTCCTTCTCGGCTTCGGAAGTGGTCAGGATGACGACCCGGATGTCCTTTAAATTCTGATCGCGGTTCATGTCGGCGAGCAGTTCCATGCCGTCCTTCTTCGGCAAATTGAGATCCAGCAGGATCAAGTCCGGACGCGGCGCGTCGGTATAATGCCCGCCCCGGCGCAGAAACGCCAACGCTTCCACGCCGTCCTTCACCACGCTAAGATTTGTGCGAACAGTGGATTCCTTCAGCACTTCCATGGTCAAACGGATATCGCCGGGGTTGTCCTCCACCAATAGGATCTCCACAGGTCGTCCGGTTGTCTGAGCGCTCATCAGTAAATTCTCCGCATCGGGTGCCGTGAACTCTTATACCATACCTGTCTGTCTCGGTCCCATGCAACCTACGGGAAAAGAGCCATGGGAAGAAGAGTCTGTCCTGGCAGACTCAGGGAGGAGGGTGCAACAGGCGAGGGGGGTGCAATGGCAAAAGAGGCCGTCCCTACGGAAGTCGCAACTTAGCAAGAATGGGATGGAAGACGACCCGCCGGTCAGGAATCTTTAATGGAATTCAGCACCATTGTCAGCCGCTCCACGTCGACGGGTTTGGTGATGTAGCAGTTGGCGGAGAGATCAAAGCTTTTGTTGATGTCGGGCTCGGCTTCTGAGGTGGTCAGGATCACCACCGGGATGGCCTTTAGGTCGGCTGAATTTTTAATCTCATCCAGCATTTCAAGGCCATTTTTCTTGGGAAGATTGAGGTCGAGCAGGATGAGGTCCGGGCGGGGTGCATCGAGATATTGGCCTTGGCGCCGCAAAAATGCAATGGCTTCCACACCGTCCTTTGCCACGCTGAGATTGTTTGGGACCTCCG
>VBON01000105.1 GCA_005877525.1 Nitrospirota bacterium | reverse complement strand
GGGGCGTCCTGCGCAGCCTGCTTGGGAGGGCCGTCGGATACCTTCGGCCGCCTGAATAAAAGCGAGGTGTGCATTTCGACGACCAACCGTAATTTTCCGGGACGGATGGGATCAAAAACTGCGCAAGTCTACCTGGCCTCGCCGTACACCGTCGCCGCGTCTGCCGTGACCGGAGAGATCACTGATCCGCGCGAGTTCTTGTGAGCGAGATGGATCGTGCTCACAAGGTCGCTCTCTGACTGCAAAGAAATTCTGGCCGGGGACAACACGCTCCTCCGCGAGCTGCTCCATCCCGTCCGCAATGGCGCCGCCATTAAATACAGCCTGGCGCACGCAAAGCTGGCCAGGGGCACGGCATCGCTGCCGCACCGGCTGAAGACTTCGGAAGTCTATTACTTCATCAGCGGACAAGGCCGGATGCACGTGGACGGCGAAGTAACTCCGGTAGGGCCGGAGCAGGTTTTGTACGTGCCGCCGGGGGCCGTGCAGCATGTCGAGAACACAGGAACGGATGAACTCGTGTTTTTGTGCATCGTGGACCCCGCATGGCGGGCTGAAGACGAAGAAGTGCGGGAAAGGAAGTCATAAGTGCAAGACATTATCAAAGGGACGGCGTACGTCCTCGGCCACAACATTGATACCGACCAGATCATCCCGGCGAAGCACCTTGTCTACAGCTTGAGCGACCCGGAAGAAAGCAAAAAATACGGCGCCTATGCCCTCTCCGGCCTCCCAGACGCCGTCGCGGGCCTTCCGAAGGGTAACATCAAGTTCGTGGCGGACGGCGAACATCGCTCTGCTTACCAAATACTCGTCGCGGGGAAAAACTTTGGGTGCGGCTCCTCGCGGGAACACGCGCCGGCGGCCTTGCAAATCGCGGGGGTGACGGCGGTGGTGGCCGAGTCCTATGCGCGGATCTTCTATCGCAATGCGGTGGACGGCGGGTTCCTGTTGCCCTTTGAGAGCGAGCAGCCGCTCATGAACGAGATTCGCACCGGCGATGATCTCGAGATCAACATTCCGGCTGGCACTCTGAAGAACCTCACCCGCAGCACATCCTATCGGTTGCGGCCGCTGGGCGATGTGCTCGATATCGTGAAAGCCGGCGGCCTGTTTCCCTATGCTCGGAAAGCCGGCATGTTGAAATCATGAAGGCCGCTATTGCAGTTCTCCCTGGAGATGGCATTGGACCCGAAGTCATCCCGCACGCCGTCAAGGTCCTGGAGCAGGTCGCAACCCAGTTCGGGCATCAGTTCACATTTCGGACCGCCGACGTCGGAGGCGCTGCGATTGATAAGACCGGGCGGCCGTTGCCGGACGCCACTCTCCAACTCGCGAAGGAGAGCAATGCAATTCTCCTCGGCGCAGTCGGCGGTCCTAGGTGGGAAGGTTTGGATTACGCCGTCCGTCCAGAGCGGGCACTGCTCGGGCTGCGCGAGCAACTCGGGCTCTACGCCAACCTGCGCCCTGCCAAACTCTATCCGATGCTGGCAGACGCCTCGACGCTCAAACGGGATGTAATCCTCGGCATCGACCTACTCGTCGTGCGCGAACTCACCGGCGGGATCTATTTCGGCCAACCCAAAGGTATTGAAAAGACGCCGGACGGAGAGCGCGGCTTCAATACCGAGGTTTACACCACGCGCGAGATTGAACGGATCGCCAAAGTGGGGTTCGAAGCGGCCCGCAAACGACGTCACAAGGTGACCTCCGTGGATAAGGCGAATGTTCTTGAATCATCCGAGCTCTGGCGTCGGGTGGTCACGACCGTGGCGAAACGCTATCCGGATGTTGAGCTGCACCATCTGTATGTCGACAATTGTGCAATGCAGCTGGTGCGCAATCCCTCGCAGTTTGACGTCTTGGTCACGACGAACCTCTTCGGCGATATTTTGAGCGACGAAGCGGCCATGCTCACGGGCTCCATCGGCATGCTGCCGTCGGCCAGCGTAGGAGGAAAAGTTGGGATGTTCGAGCCGATCCATGGCAGCGCGCCGCACATCGCCGGAAAGGATCAGGCTAATCCGATCGCGACCATCGCTTCGGCAGCCATGATGCTCAGCTACGCCTTCAACCTCGACAAGGAAGCCACGGCAGTTGAGCAGGCGATCT
>VBON01000092.1 GCA_005877525.1 Nitrospirota bacterium | reverse complement strand
AGTGTCCGGGGCCCTGAGGAAATCTCCATGTGCACCTGCTTCAGGTTCTCAAAACGGCCGGGCACATCCGAGTAAGATGCCACTTTGACCTCACCTCGTACGCCATGCGTCGCAATGATTTTCCCAATGGTGACCATTCCTACGCCACTCATGACCCGTTGCATTGGAAGAGCAACGGGTACCCCGACCTCGTGGCGACCGATGGCATCGCGTGATCAGCTGTGTCCCGATTTCCGATACGCACAGTTTCCCCGTTTCATTGCGGCGGCCAGATCGTGCGCACCCGATCAGCGCCTTCAGGCCATCCTGTGCCGCATCTCTGATCACCCCTCGCCCGCTCCGGAACGCCAGACGTCCCCCGCGCGGGTAAGATGCGGAAACCGAGAGGTCAGGCCTTGGAGGGAGCCTCTTTAAGCTGCTTAAGCACACCCGCGCTATCCAGCAAATGGTGCACCGTTACCGACGGTTGCGCCCCCTGCTTAAGCCACGCCATCACCCGATCCTGCTTGATCGTCACGGCGGCGGGCGTCTTCAGAGGATCATACGTGCCAAGTACTTCGATATACCGGCCGTCTCTTGGCATTCTGGAATCTGCGGCCACAATTCGATAGAAGGGCCTCTTATGCCGGCCGCCTCGTGTCAGTCTTAATCGCACCACAAAAATTGTCTCCTGTCTGAAAGGTTGCTCTACGAGAGGAACGCTTGGTTAGCGTTCCCCGACCACTTTCGTCCCGCCCGTCCGGACAGCATTTTCATCATCTTACGGGCTTCGAGGTACTGCTTGATGAGGCGGTTGACGTCCTGAACGGTTGTTCCACTGCCCTTCGCGATGCGCTTCTTCCGGCTCCCGTTCAGCAACGTATGATCCCGCCGCTCCCGAGACGTCATAGAATCGATGATGGCAGCGACCCGCTTCATTTCCTTCTCCGGAACGCCGGTAGCCGTTAGGTCTTTCAATCGCTGTCCGCCGGGCAGCATGTTCAAGATCTGTTCCAGCGAGCCGAGTTTATTAACCTGTTTGAGTTGCTCTCGGAAGTCCTCCAGAGTCAACGTGTCCGAGCGCAGCTTGTGGATCATGGCGTCAGCCTGATCTTTGTCCACGGCTTCCTGGGCCTTTTCAATGAGCGAGAGGACGTCGCCCATACCGAGAATGCGGGACGCCATCCGATCCGGATGGAACGGCTCTAAGGCTTCCAGTTTTTCTCCCGTGCCCAGAAACTTGATGGGCTTGCCTGTAACGGCCTTCATGGACAGAACCGCTCCGCCGCGTGCGTCACCTTCGACCTTGGTTAAGATGATGCCGGTCAGTCCCACGCGACGATCGAACTGCTCGGCCATTGCGACCGCATCCTGGCCGATCATTGCGTCCGCAACCAAGAGGATTTCATGCGGAGAGGTCTGATTCTTGATGGCCACCAATTCGTCCATGAGCTCATCGTCGACATGGAGGCGGCCGCCGGTATCCAGGATGGCCACATCAAAGCCCTGCTGACGGGCACGCTCCACACCGTCCAAAGAGAGGCGAACTGCGTCCCCTCCTGAATTCTGAGCTCGATGCACAGGGACATCCAGGGATTCTCCGAGGATCGCCAATTGCTCGGCGGCGGCCGGTCGCCGCGGGTCGGCCGCGACCAGCAGGACCCTTTTGCCGCCCGCCTTAAAAAAGCGCGCCAGCTTGCCGCTGGTGGTCGTTTTGCCTACCCCTTGAAGACCGACCAGCATAATGACCGTCGGAGGGTTCGAAGACAAATTCAGCGCCGCCTGCTGGGACCCCATGAGCGCGCATAGCTCTTCCCACACGACTTTGACAACCTGATGGCCCGGGGTGAGGCTTTGGAGGACTTCCTGTCCGACAGCTTTCGCCCGGACGCGCTCGACAAAGTCCTTGACGATTTTGAAATTGACGTCCGCTTCCAGAAGAGCTAGGCGGACCTCTTTCAGAGCGTCGGCGATGTTTGTCTCGCTGAGCACTCCGTGCCCACGCAGACGCTTGAAAATCCCCTCAAGTTTTTCAGAGAGAAGACTCAGCACAACTGCTCCTCTTTATGCTCTTATTTATTTGAAATTACTTTGTAAAACCAAATGGTCAGTGTACTTAAATTGCTTCCGAATTGTCAAGGCGATTGGCCGTCAGGGAGAGCTTTGGAGGAGCTCTAGACGGGAGATTTTCTCTCCCGCCTAGGCGAACCGGCACGATGCTTAGGGTTTGACTTCGTCGAGACTCCTTAGTACAGTGCGGCGAATTTTGCTTACGCCCTGGAGATCTCGCCGACATGAGATGGCCGCGTGCGTAAATCGCCCTGGATCCTCCTTGTCTGCGTCTTGGTCGGGGGCATGTTCGGCGGGCTCCTTGGCGAAATCTTGCTAGCCGTTTTTCCCCACGGCGTTATTCAGAACGTCTTTTCCCAAGCCGTCCGTCCCGGGCTGTCCCCTCCCGTCACCGTCGACTTGTGGCTCCTGACATTTACACTTGGGTTTACTCTGAAGATCAACCTTCTGGCTTTTATCGGGATCATTCTGGGCGTCTTCATCTACAAACAGATTTAGTTCCTTCCCTCAGTCCTTCACACCCAGCTCCAGCGCCTGCTGCTTCAACGCCTTGATCTGATCCCGTAACTCCGCGGCCCGCTCGAAGGCCAGGTCCTTCGCCGCCGCCTTCATCTCGGTCTCAAGTTGCACCAGCAGTGGCTTTAAGTGCACGTCGGCGCTATAGACCGCGCGCTCTTCCGCTGCGATTGGAACGGTCACATAGTCTGCTTCCGACACGTCATAAAGCGCTTTGGGAATGCCTCTCTTGATCGTTTCCGGCGTAATGCCATGCTCACGATTATACTCCTGCTGCACTGCGCGCCGACGTGTCGTCACGTCGATCGTGCGCCTCATCGACTCGGTGATACGATCGCCGTACAGCAACACCGTCCCCGAGGCATTGCGAGCCGCCCGGCCGGCTGTCTGGATCAAGGATCGCTCGGAGCGCAAATAGCCTTCCTTGTCGGCATCGAGGATCCCCACCAACGAGACCTCCGGAATATCAAGTCCCTCACGCAGCAAATTGATTCCCACCAAGACATCGAAAACTCCCAGACGGAGATCCCTGATGATCTCGGTCCGCTCCAATGTGTCGATGTCGGAATGCAAATATCTCACCTTCACACCCAGGTCGTGATAGTACTCCGTGAGGTCCTCCGCCATCCGCTTTGTCAATGTCGTGACCAGCACCCGCTCCCCGGCGGCCGCCCGTCTGCGAATTTCGGCCAAGAGGTCGTCCACCTGGCCCTTGGCCGAGCGGACCGAAATCTCCGGATCCATCAACCCCGTCGGCCGGATGATCTGTTCCACCACGCGTCCGCCCGTTTTTTCCATCTCGTAGGGGCCGGGCGTCGCCGAAACATAAATCACCTGCCGGACGCAGCGTTCAAACTCCGGAAATTTCAGGGGGCGGTTGTCGAAGGCCGACGGCAGCCGGAACCCGTATTCCACGAGACTTTTTTTCCGCGAGTGGTCTCCCTCATACATTCCCTGGATTTGCGGAATCGTCGCGTGCGATTCGTCCACGATCAAGAGGTAGTTCTTGGGGCAGTAATCGAGCAGCGTCGGTGGAGCATCCCCTGGGAACCGCCCGGTCAGATGCCGGGAGTAATTTTCGATACCGTGGCAATAGCCCATGGCTCGCATCATCTCCAGATCAAAGCGGGTCCGCTGCTCGATCCGTTGCGCCTCAAGCAACTGGCCGCTGGCTTTGAACGTTCCGATGCGCTGCTCCAGTTCTTCTTCAATCCCGCCTAACGCCCGATCGAATCGGTCGGGCGCGATTAAATAGTGGGTATTGGGGTAGACCGCGACCTTGGGGAGACGCCGCAGTGACCGGCCGGTCAAGGGATCGATTTCATGAATCGCGTCGACCTGGTCGCCGAACAACTCGATCCGCACGCTCCGGTCCTCCGCCGAGGCGGGAAAAATCTCAATCACATCGCCGCGCACCCGAAAAGTACCGCGATGGAAATCGGTGTCGTTACGCGCGTACTGGATCTCGACGAGTTTCCTGAGGATCGCCTCCCGTCGTACCTC
>VBON01000098.1 GCA_005877525.1 Nitrospirota bacterium | reverse complement strand
CGTCGCGCCCAACAGCCGCGACGCCTCCACGGTCTGGACCAGATGGTTTGCAACGGTGGCATCCATGGCCGCCACACCAGTGATGTCGATGACCACCACCCGGGCGCGGTTGGTCCGGATGCCGCGTAACAATTGCTCAGTCAGCTGGCGAGCACGCTGGGGATCAATCAAGCCGATGATGGGTAGGATGAGCAGCCGCTCCCGCACCTGCAGCACGGGGGTCGACAGTTCCCGGATCGCCTCTTGCTGCTGGCGGATGATGCGCTCGCGCTCTTGGACGAAGCCAACCGCTACCGTGTTGGCGATGCGGTTGGCAGCGGGCTCATAGGCGTCCAATATGTAATTGAGCTGCTTAAAGTCTGCCTGGTATTTAGCAAACAGTGAACGCGCAAGTACGTCGCGCAGCAGCAGCACGATGCCAACGACCTCGTCGGTTTCCACCCCTCTCGGAATGATGCGCTCGGACAAATCGCGGGCATAGGCTTGCAGAGCTTCGACGGCCCCTGTCTCGAGCACTTCTACATAGTTGTCATAGACAGAAGTGGCTTCCGCGAAAATCTCTTCCCGGCTCATTGCTGTGAGCAATTTGGCCTCGGTGATCTTCCGCGCCCACTCCTCACGAAGGTTAGTGCGGAGCTGCCGAAGGTGTGCCACCAGCTCACGTAGCAACACCGCAGTAGATTCGCTCGGAGATTGAGAGGGGGGCGGGGTGATATGAATATCCGTCCTACTGGTTTTAACATCAGGCATACAGGACCTCCTTACAAGATCTTATAGGGCGGGACTCCAATCCTGAGTCGTCACCGCTGTCAGTACGGCGGACGTCGAAGACAAACTGCGGAAAAGAATCATCGAGTGGCTGTTAGCCTAGGGGGATTATTGAAGCAGAGGATAGACCTCTTTAGATGGGTCTTCTCATTTTGGATGGGTCTTCTCATTCCGATTTAGCAAAGATGACTACTGCTCTGAGGGTTGGGGGTTCAACTCCCCGGGCGCACCAGCTTAATTAGCTGGTCGCAGCCGTTTCGTTAGCGAACTTCCGAAACTGCAGTGATCGTGAAGGCAGGGTTGAAAGAAAAGGTAGGCCGCACTTCAAACACGAATTGCTTGACGAACTGTTCTCCGAACTGATTAATCAGCACCAGATCATAGAGGAAGCGATAGTTGTAATCGTAACGTTTCGTCACGTTTTTTTGCGGAAGTCCTCCCTGCATCAGCCGCCATTCGTACAGATGCTCCAAATTTGAAATGTACGTATCGTAGGTCTCAAATGTCATGATCTTCTTGATCAGTCCCATCTCCAGCGGCTGACTTTCGACGCTATATTGCGACTCGATCCTCCTCTTGTTCACCGTCGCCACATAGCTGTAGCGGCCGAGACCGGTAAAAAGCACTCCGGATTTATTGATGGCCTGGTCGGCGGAGAACCTGCGGCCGGTTTGCACACTGGCCAGATACTTCTCGATCGTTTGCCTGGCTACCCCTTCCGATTGGAGATTGTAGGTCCACCAGGTATTTCGATTGTGAAGGACTACCACCAACACCATGAAGGCAGTGATCGCCGCCAGCAAGGTCAGCATACCGGTACGCAGTAGACTGGCCTTTATCTTTGTCCTAGCACTATTGACTCCCAGTGTCCTCGGATCTGTCCACCAGGCGTCTGACGAGAAGAGTTCAGGATCCCACTTCATACCTATATCTCGGCGATTCGCAGGCTTTCTGCAGCGGCCACAATCACCTAAAACCGGTGCGTGTGAAGACGTTTACACACGGGAGACGCAAAAAGCCGACCAGATAAACACTCTGCGCAGTGCCTTCGAATAGAAACTTGAAAAAATGGGGAGCCGGGGCTGGTTCTTCTTACTGCTCTTCTCGAATCTTTACATTCTTCAGAAACTCGCTCAGTCGAGGATCAGCATAGACGCCGTAGGCGTCGACGACGATCCCTCGTGCTCCATCACCGGCCAAAATTCCATAGACAACGGCCATGTCGTCAGGATCGCTCGCTCCTTCAAACCGGTGATGTTCAATGATGGTCAGTTCTGTGGCTGTATAACTCCTTTCGCTCCCCACGGCTCTCAGCACATTGCCGGCAAGTTCAAGGTTGTCAGTGAACCCTCGCTCCTTCAACCCCTGAACCGCATCGCGCACGCTCGAGTAGTGTGCTGTGGACATGGTCTCTTTCCAACGACCTGCGCGGCTATCATACACCCCCGGATAAACGGCGAGTAGTCAGCTTCCTCCCGAGCTCGTTCCCGATTCCCGAAATTTCTCCGCGCGTTGTCTCGCTTGTTGAGCGTCCTCCATCTGTCCCAGGCGTTCATAGGCATCTGCCATGTTCGTGTAGAGCTGGACCAGCCCAAATGGCTTTACCCTAAAGGCCTCGGCCTGATGAAAACTCTCGAGAGCCTCGGAATAGCGCCCCTGCTGTAGCAACACCTCTCCCAGCGTTTCTAGATAGATCCCTTTTTCTCTCGGCTGATTTTCGCTTTCAGCCTGGGTTACCGCTGTTCGTGCCAAGCTTTCCGCCTGAATTAACAGTGTGCCTTGCTTCACGTAGAGGGCCGCCAGGTTATTTAGGGCCTGCCCACGATTCGGATCGAGAGAAAGTGCCTCACGATAACACTGCTCCGCCGCATCATACTGTTCCAGCTCTGCATAGACATTCCCGAGAAACACCCTCGCCGTCACACTCTGGCCAGGGGCCTTACTCTCAATGACTTTCTTGTACTCAGCGATGGCCAGATCCGCGTTGCCTTTGGACTCATAGCTTACCCCAAGCGCCAAATGTTCTTGAGGCGTTAATGGATCATGGTATTCATAGACCTTTGGCAGGAACGAACAACCGAATTCCAGCAATCCCACAAGAACGATAACCAGAATCGCCGGCATTATGCTCCCTCATCAGGACTGGGTTGCGGCTCGATAAGCAGGGACCAGTAGTTGGTTTTTTCCCAGGCCTTCTTAAAGCGGTCGAATGGGATCCGTTGATTTTTCTCGACCCCGGAATAGGCAATGACACTCTTATCTTCGGGATCGACCCCCACTACCACCAGAAAGTGTCCGAGGGGGACCTGCCGAAAGCCAAGGTTCAGAAACGCGATGATGGGACGCTCGCGGCTTACCTGCGTCTCCAAAAACTCCCACGAGCCCTGCCGCACGGAGGCCTGAAAATCCTGCGCTTTTGCGTATTGCCAGAGATCGAGGCTCAGAGTACCTTTCATCCCCGGACGGTAGATTTCTTGGGCGATCTGCTCTGGCGTCACATGCCGACCCCAGTAGTTGAGGACGGTGGCCAACGAGGCGGGCCCGCACTGATATTGCGTTTGCGGGTAGAACGGCACCTGTTTCACATAGAGCGCGTTCGGCGAGAGAGGCCGCTCCTCCCCTGT
>VBON01000094.1 GCA_005877525.1 Nitrospirota bacterium | reverse complement strand
ACACCGAGGAATAGGTGCCAACGATCACGCCCATCAGAAGAGCCAGAGAGAAGTCATGGAGGACCTCCCCGCCGAACAGCGTCAGGGGAATGAGCACCAGGACGACCGTCAGAGACACGACGACGGTGCGGCTCAGTACCTGATTGACCGCTTTGTTGATGATGACATCGAGGGGATCCCGGTGGCGCATCGTCAGATTCTCCCGGATCCGGTCGAAGACAACGACTGTGTCGGTGAGCGAGTACCCGGCGAGAGTCAGGAGCGCTGTAACGATCAGGAGGGTGATTTCCTTGTCGAGAAAATACAAGATCCCGAGCACCGCGAAGACGTCGTGGAAGGTTGCGATCGCGGCGGCGATCCCGAATCGAAATTCGAAGCGTGCGGCAACGTACAGGATGATGCCGAGCATGGAGATGCCGATCGCGATCAATGCATCCTTCTGAAGCTTCTGGCCGATCGTCGGACCGATCTCAGTGCTTGCATCCACCACGAACGGGTTGTCCGGAAAATTCTTACGAAACGCCTCAAGCACCTTTTCCGCCACCTTCTCCTCGATCGTGGTCTTGGCCTTGACGCGGACCAGCAGTTTGTTGTCTGTGGTGAACTCCTGCAACTCAACTTCCGCAAGTCCACTCTTGAGCAAGATCTCCCGGGCCTTCTCGATCGAGACCGGCTTCTCGAATTTTAACTGCACCGCCGTGCCGCCTGCGAAATCGATCCCCAGATTGGCACTGCCCCGGCCGATCTGGATCAAGGCGATGATGCCGAGCAAGACCAGCAGGCCGGAGAGCGCGAAGGAGTAGCGCCGCCAGCCCATGAAGTCGATCGAGGTCTTGCCGAGAATCTCAATCATCTAGATGCTGAGTCGCTCTATCTTTCCTGAACGATTTCGCAGATCGAAGATCACCTTGGTACCGACCAAAGCCGTGAAGAGATTGATCGCAATGCCCAAACACAGCGTGACGGCAAAGCCCTTGATCGGACCGGTCCCGAAGAGGAAGAGGGCAAACCCGGTGATCAGAGTCGTGACGTGCGAGTCGACGATGGTGAGGAACGCTTTGTCGTAGCCGGCATCCACGGCAGGCCTGACCGGCTTGCCGGTCCGCAGTTCCTCGCGGATCCGCTCGAAGATCAGGACGTTTGAGTCCACCCCCATGCCGATCGTGAGAATAATGCCGGCAATGCCAGGCAGCGTCAACGTGGCGTTCAGTCCCGCCAGCGCGCCGAGCAGACAGACAAGATTCAACATCAGAGCGAAATCGGCGATGGCGCCGGACATGCGGTAATACACGATCATGAACACGACTACCACAATGCCGGCGACGAGCGTTGAGCGTATTCCTTTCGCAATGGAATCCTGGCCGAGAGACGGCCCCACCGTGAGATCCTGGAGAATCTTGACCGGCGCCGGCAAGGCCCCTGCCCGCAACACGATTGCCAGATCATTTGCTTCTTCGGTCGTAAAGGACCCGGTGATCTGAGCGTGCCCTCCGCCGATTCGCTCTTGGATTACCGGCGCCGAGTAGATTGTATTGTCCAGAATGATGGCCATGCGCTTTTTCACGTTTTCGGCGGTGATCCGCTCAAACAGCTTGGCCCCCGTGTTGTCGAAGTTAATGGAGACATACGCGTTCTGAAATTCGCCGATCGAGACGCGCGCGTCCGTCAGCACATCGCCCGTCAGCACCGCCCGTTTCTTTACGAGGTAGGGCGTCTTTGTCACGCGCCCGCTTTCTTTGTCGACGGCTCGTTCGAAGAGAATTTCGTCCTCCGGCGGGACTTTCGGGCCGAAGCTTTTGAGGATTTCCTCTTCTTTCCCCGCGGGCACGCGGGTCGGCAGGTCTTTCGCAAGCGGACTGTCCTCGTCCAGCATTTTGAACTCGAGTAGAGCGGTGTTCTTGATGAGCGCCTTGGCCCGGCCCGGATCCTTGACGCCGGGAAGCTGTACGACGATTTGCCGAAGACCTTGCTGCTGAATCAACGGTTCGGCGACCCCGAACTCGTCGATACGGTTGCGGATCGTTTCGAGTGCCTGGCTCACAGACTGTTTTTTGATGCGCTCCGCTTCGTCCGCTTTAACCGAAAATACCAGCACCCGGTCGCTTGGGGAGTTGGCGGTGAGCGTGGGAAATTGATCGTCGGTGAGCTTCAGGACGGCGACTTTCCCCTCCGGTGATGGCAGCGTGATGGTAATCTTAATCGGCGACGTTCGTTTAATTGATTCTACCGGTACCTTTTTCTCCGTCAGAAGCTCCGCCATATTGTTGGCCACACGATCGATCGCGATCTCAACGGCGCGGTCGCTCTCGACTTCTAAGACCAGATGGATCCGGCCCTGTAAGTCAAGGCCCAGCGTGATCCCTTTGCTCGGAAGATACTCCTTCCACCAACCGGGCATGTGCTTGAACAATGGGGTAGAAGGAATGAATAGAATGACGGAAAGAATGACCGCCAGCGAAAGGAGGATGACCCGGCCTTGGACCGGCTTCATGCGGGATGGGCCTTAGTCATTGTCCTCTCCGCGAATCCGTGCGATGTGGTCCCGCAGCACTTTGATCTTGGCGTTCTCGGCCACCTGCAACGTCACCGTTTCCTTGCCGAGATTCGTCACGGTGCCCCAGATTCCTCCGGTTGTGACGACCTTATCGCCCTTCTTGAGATCGCTGAGCATCGTCTTGTGCTTCTCGCGCTGCTGCTTCTGAGGCCGATAGATCACAAAATAGAAAATCACCACTATCATGACGAACATCGGCAGCATCTGAAGGACTTGGTCGACGATCGAGGGCGCCGTCGGAGTCGCGGCCTGGGCTAAGACAGGGAACATGCGCTTCATGCTTGGCAGGCCTCCCGGGCCGCGTAGAAGGCGGTCCGAAACGCGGGGAAGCGCTCCTGCTGGATCGCCTCACGCAGATCGCGCATAAACTGGAGGATGTGATGGAGATTGTGCAGAGTATTCAAGCGCACCCCGAGCATTTCCTTCGCCAAAAACAGGTGGCGCAAGTAGGCGCGGGAGTACTTTCGGCAGACTGGACAGGCGCAGGCCGGATCGATGGGGGACTCATCTTTCGCGTACTGTGCGTTCTTAATCAGCAGCCGTCCAAACGATGTGAAGAGCCAGCCGGTGCGTCCATGGCGAGTCGGCATGACACAATCAAACAAATCGATGCCGCGCGAGACTCCTTCCAGGAGGTCCTCCGGTGTGCCGACCCCCATCAGGTATCGGGGGGCCGTTTCCGGTAATTCGGCCACCGCCATCTCGATCGCGTGATTCATCGTCGCCTTGTCTTCACCGACACTCAGCCCCCCTAGCGCATAGCCATCGAATCCGATTCCTGCGACCTCGGCTGCCGCCCGAGCGCGCAGATCCGGATAATGGCCGCCCTGTACGATGCCAAACAGGGCTTGATCCGACCGGTGGTGAGTCTCTCGGCAGCGACGCGCCCACGCATTCGTTCGCCGCAGGGAAGCCTCGGCCGCCTCCCGCGTGGCCGGATAGCGAAGACATTCATCGAGAATCATCGCGATATCCGACCCCAACGCCTCCTGGATCTCGATGGCCGTCTCCGGGGTTACATGGTGGAGGGAGCCATCCAAATGAGATTGAAACGTCACGCCGTCTTCCGACACTTTGCACAGGGGCGCGAGGCTGAAGATCTGATAGCCGCCACTGTCGGTGAGGATCGAGCCGGACCATCCCATAAAGCGGTGCAGGCCGCCCATCGCTTCGATCGTGCGGTGCCCCGGCCGCAGGTATAGATGATAGGCATTACAAAGGATCGTCTCGGCGCCCAAATCCACCAATTCCTCGGGAGAGATGCCTTTGACCGTTGCCTGAGAGCCGACCGGCATGAAGGCGGGCGTGGCGGTACGACCATGGGACGTCCGCAGCTCGCCGAGGCGGACGCGACCTTCCTGCTTGAGCACCGTGAAGCCCCCGTTCGTCATCACATCCTGTCCGGAGCGGACACCCCTAGGATACCCAGACCGTTCCGGATCACGGTCTGTACACAGCTCAATAGACAGAGACGGGCCCCCGTCAACGCGGGGCCGACGGCCTCCCTCCTGCGTTGCTGATTGGGCTCCGAGGCTCCCGGCACTATTGCACATGTCAATTGCGCGCTCTCCTGGTCCTCGATCTCGGCATCAAGGGCCGGCGGAAGGATGCGGTGCTTATAATAATACGTATGCAGCCGCGCGGCCAGCTCTTGAAGATAATAGGTAATCCGATGCGGTTCGAGCGCCTGGGCGCTCGCCTCAAGCATGGGAGGATACTCCGCCAGCGCTTTGATTAGGTTCAGCTCATCGGCAGACGTCAAGATCGTCCAGTCTACCTCTGCGGTGGAAGGGATCTGGATGCCTCGCTCCGCAGCTACGCGGAAGACGCTTGCAATCCTCGCGTGGGCATATTGCACGTAGTAGACGGGGTTGTCGGCCGACTTCTGCTTGGCCAGTTCCAGATCGAAGTCCAACTGGGTATCGGATCGTCGAGTGAGGAAAATAAACTTCGCAGCGTCCGCGCCAACCTCTTCCACCACTTCACGCAAGGTGCCCACGAAGCAGATTCACGGTCTGGACGAGCAGGACGTGCAGGCAATCCTTCTTGTAGCCGAAGGCCTGGATCACCGCCTCCATCCGCGGAATGTAGCCGTGATGATCGGCCCCCCAGATGTTGATCAAGAGATCGTAGCCACGACTGAGCTTGTCCTGATGATACGCAATATCGGAAGCGAGGTACGTAAACTCTCCATCCTGCTTGCGCACCACCCGA
>VBON01000093.1 GCA_005877525.1 Nitrospirota bacterium | reverse complement strand
GCAAAGGTGCTGACGGCTTCAGATGCGCAGTCTGCGATGGCCATGTTCCGGCAACAGCCCTGTGCTGTGTTGCTCATGTACCTTTCGGCCGATGCCCCGGCGGCCCAGAGCTTTCGCTTGAACAGAGCGGACCTGATGTCCGACGCCAAGACCGTCGACTATGCCGTCCAAGTCATTGCCGTCGTCGATCGGTCCGAACTGCCCGTGGGGCTGGAGATGATGCGGGCAGGCGCCTTCGACTGCGTGACCACCGATCAAGCGCCGGAGGAGGTGGTCTCCTGTATCATCGGCGCGCTCCAGCGGCGCCGGCAAATGTTGAACGAACGTGTCTACTATGAGCTCATCGAACGGGCGGTCTATCAGCGCACCCGCGATCTCAATACCACGGTCTGTGAACTCGAGGAGGCCTATCGCCAGACCTTGTGGGCGCTCGGGTCGGCCCTTGAGAGTCGGGACGTGGAGACGAATGCCCATTCTTTCCGCGTCATGAAGTATTCGCAGGCGCTGGCCGTCGCGATGGGAATCGACGGCAAAGCGCTCAAAGACATCGAATACGGCGTCTTCCTTCACGACATCGGCAAGATCGGCGTGGCCGACGCGATTCTTTTCAAACCCGGGAAGTTGACCGAAGAGGAATGGGCCGTTATGCGGGAGCACCCCGCGCGCGGCCGATACCTGCTCTCCGGCATCAAGTTCCTAGAAGGCGGCTTGGACATCGTCTATAGCCATCACGAGCGATGGGACGGGAAAGGATATCCGCAGGGACTGAGCGGTGAAGGGATACCACTCGGAGCCCGCATCTTCGCGGTGGGCGACACGCTGGATGCGATGACCTCGGATCGACCCTACCGTAAAGCACTCCCCTATGAAGATGCGCGATCCGAGATTCTTATGAACAGCGGAATTCAATTCGATACTGCGGTGGTGAAAGTCTTTCGTGATTTTCTCGATGCTGACTGGAATCGGCTGCGTGAAGAAGCCGAAGAACTGGCCCGCTCAATCGTTCACCGAAAACAAGACAGCCTTCGCGCTTGAGTGCCATTCGGCGGCATTTCCTCGCGCGTCCCGCGATCGAACTCACTATTGCACCCACTATCACACCCCGCCCACCCCAAGCTCGCCAGGACGAGCTCCTTCCCGATTACACCCACCCTGAGTCTGCCAAGTCAGACTCTTTTTCTCCATACGGGCTTCTTTTCACACAGCCGGCATTTTTTGCCTAGTGTTTCCTGAAGACGCCGGCTCTCATCCCTACGGGATGCTCACGCCCACCTGAAAATCCTGGTCTTGCAGGTCATGAAGACAATTCTTGTTCGTGGCACCGGAATTGTATGAGTTCTATGCATTAATTGCTTAAGTTCTATAACTTAACTGGCGATACGATGACCAGTCACTAGATGAACGGTGTTGAAGAAAGAAGCTTGATTCCAAATGATCACTGTCGCCCTCGAATTCCTCCGGCCAACGAAAGTCATGCGGGAGCTGTTTGTGCTGCTTTCCCTGGGGGAACCTCAGCACCTCAGCCAGCACGAGTTGGCACGCAAGGTCGGGGTCAGCAGCTCGATGGCGAATAACTACATGAAGTCTCTCGTTGGCCAAGGAATGGTGGCGACATCCGGCCATACCAACCGGACCATGAAGTATGCCGTCACGGACAAGGGAAACGATCGGGTCGCGCGCTTGATGAGCATGTACTCACGGGAGATCGCGCGCTTGTACTCCATTGCCAAACGGGAAGTAGAGAAGCGGCTTCAGCAACTGCACGCCGAGGGGATTAAGAAGGTCGTGTTGTTCGGAGCGGCGGAGACTGGAGAGTTGGTCTACGCGGCTGCCAGGGGGACGTCGATCAAGATCGTCGGCTGGGTAGATAACGATCCGGCGAAACATCAGGTCCGGTTCGGAGAGATCCTCGTATCTTCACCTTCTCTCATTGAAACTTTCCAACCGGACGCTGTCCTGATCGCCTCGTCGGGAGAGGCCTATGAAATCCGGCGTCAGCTTCAGACCTTCCCGAAGAGAGGCATTGCCGTTGTCACGCTCTGATCGCATCGCTGAGCTGTCCCCGCCGGGCGGCACTTCCCGAGCGCCGAAGCGGTACCGCGCGGCCATCATCGGGCTAGGGCAGATCGGCAATCAATTTGACGATGATCCCAAGCGCTCCGTTGTCTGGACCCATGCGGGCGCCTATGAGTGTGTCCCCGAGGTTGAGCTGATTGCCGGCGCCGACCCGGACACAAACAGATTGGATCGCTTCCTGGACCGACGGAACGTGCGTGGCGGGTACCAGGACTACCGGCAAATGCTTCGAGACGAAGCCATCGACCTGTTAAGTGTCTGCTCTCCGACGGAGTTGCACTTTTCCATGGTCTTGGACGGTGCCCGAGCCGGCGTCAAGGCGATCTTCTGCGAAAAACCCCTGGCCTCGACGGTTGAGCAAGGGGTTGCCATGGTTGAGGCCTGCCGCTCTGTAGGGGTCGTCCTCGCGGTCAACCATACCCGCCGTTGGGAGTCCATTTATTTGGAGGCGAAACGGTTGCTGAATGATGGCGTGATCGGCCGCATCGAATCGATCGCCGGTTGTTACCCCGGGAAAGTTTTTACGATGGGCACGCATCTCTTTGATCTCATGCGCTACTTCGGGGGCGAAGTGGAATCGGTGAGCGGAAGGGAGATAAGCCCGGCGGAGTCTGAGCCGAACGTATGCGGTCATCTTCAATTCCAGGCGGGGGCGCATGGGGCGATTCTCTGCGGACGGGACCGCGCCAACCACATTTTTGAATTGGATCTTCTGGGCAGCCGCGGACGGCTTCGGCTGTCTGGAGATGGAACACAACTAGAGATCTTCAGGTTTGAAGAAAGCCCGCGCTATTCCCGCCATCGGGAATTGGTCAACACGCCATTTGACAGCGGCGGTTGCATGAAGGAAAACCGCCTGATCGAGGCGGTCAACGATCTGGTGGGGTGCATGAACACAGGCGGAACGCCGGCCTGTTCTGGAGAGGATGGACTTGCAGCATTGGAAATCGCGTGTGCGCTGCTTGAATCTGCTCGCACAGGCAGCCAGCTGGTTCACTTACGGCCGAATCGGAAGAATGAGGAAAGGACGCAATGGCTTACATCTCCACGCTCAGCAAGTTAGCTCTCCTGGGCGGGAAGCCGATTCGCACCAGGCCCTTTCCGGCCTATCCAGTTATTGGAGAAGAGGAAAAGCGGGCGGTCATGGAGGTGCTCGACTCGGGGCAGCTCTCCACCTTCTCGGCCAGCCGGCAGGGGTTTCTAGGCGGCCGCAAGATTCAAGCTTTTGAAGCGGCCTTTGCGGAATATCACGGGATCCGGCACGCCATTGCCGTGAATTCGGCCACCTCAGGGCTACATGCCGCGGTCGCGGCCTGTGAGGTAGGACCCGGTGATGAAGTGATTGTCCCACCCTATACGTTCACGGCTACCGCTACCGCTGTGCTGCATCACAACGCCATCCCGGTCTTCGTGGATGTGGATCCTGTCACCTTCTGCATGGACCCGGCTCAACTTGAGAAGGCGATTACGCCGCGCACGAAAGCAGTGATACCGGTGCATCTTCTGGGGCACCCGGCCGATATGGACGCGATCCTCGCGATTGCGCGCCGACATCATCTCAAAGTGATCGAGGATTGCGCGCAGGCGCCAGGGGCTCGGTACAAGGGCCGACTGGTAGGGACCATGGGAGATTGCGGGGTTTTCAGTTTCCAAGAGACGAAGAACATGGCGACCGGTGAGGGTGGAATGGTGATCACCAACGACCCAGACCTCGCTGAGCGCGCGCGGATGATTCGCAATCATGGGGAGGCCGTCATTGCGGGCGAGCCGCGCAAGTATCTGACCAGCACCATCGGTTGGAACTACCGGATGACCGAAATCGAAGCCGCCATCGGCATCGTTCAGCTCAAGAAGCTGAACACCCTGAACCGCGAGCGACATGAGCTTGCCGCCTATCTCCTGGACGCGATGCCCGATAACCCCGGTCTGACCTATCCTCTGGAATCGCCGCAGATCGATCACGTCTATCACGTATTCGGGATGAATTATGATGAGACAAAGACTGGCCCGTCGCGAGCGCGCTTCATCGAAGCCCTGCTAGCCGAGGGTATCCCGGTAGGCCCCGGCTATCCCCGGCCGCTCTACCACAATCCGTTGTTTCAGGAACGACTGGCTTACGGCAAGCAAGGTTGCCCATTCACGTGCCATCTCTACGGCGGCGCGGTGTCCTACGCGAAAGGGCTCTGTCCCGTCGCCGAGGCTCTCTGCGCGCAATCAGCGCTGTGGACATTCGTCGTGCGTCCGCCGGCCACGATTCGCGATATGCAGGACATTGTGACAGCTTTCGAAAAGGTCTGGGAACACAGCTCGGCGCTGACCAAGGAGAACAATCATGAAGCCGCTATCGGTTGATACGCAGGGCATCCTCGGAGTGATTCACGCGCGCGGGGGCTCGAAGCGCATTCCGCTCAAGAATATGAAACTCCTCGCCGGCCGGCCGTTAATCTCGTATCTCGTCGAGGCGGCCATGGAGAGCCGTCTTCTGGACCGGCTGATCGTTTCGACCGACCATCCAGAGATTGGGCGCATCGCGCGGGAGTACGGGGCAGAGGTGCCGTTCGTACGTCCGGCGGAATTGGCGGAGGACGTCGCCTCGGAGCTTGTCACCCAACATGCCGTGCGTTTCGTCGAAGCGGAAGGCTACGCGGTGCAGATTGCGCTCACCATGCAGCCCACCACGCCGTTCTGCTCGGCAGAAGACATTGATGCCTGTATCCAGAAGATGCTCGAAACCGATCTGGACACCGTGTTTACGGGGTGCGAAGTCCACGAGCGGCCGGAGTGGATGTACCGCCGGGATGAATCATCCGAGGGACGGGTCGTTCCGTTCACCGGCCGGTTGGTCCGGGGCGATGCCGGCATCAGTCAGAGATTACCCAAGCTCTACATTCCGAACGGTGCTGTCTGGGCCACGCGCCGCGCGGTCTTAATGGAGCAGGGGCTGATCACCGGCCCAAAGGCCGGGATTGTCGTGATGAGCCGGGAGCGTTCCGTGGATATTGATGAACCCATTGACTTTATCGTAGCTGAGGCAATTGCGGCCGAATTACTGAAGGTGAGGGTGTAACCATGGCGAAGCTGATTGGCAATTACAAGATGGCGGGACAATCTGACACGGTCCTGGTCCCATCTGTCCCCGAAAAGAAAGAAGAGAACACCGTGGCCGAGTTCGAGCGCCGGGCGATGGCACGCCTCGGCGGCAGCATCGCCTTTGTCATGAAGGGCAAGGATGTGCTGTGGAGCGGGGCTGGTTCCCCGCAGAATCCAAAGAAAGCATGAAGACCGCGCTCAACGAGACTGAACTTGCCCTGATCGGCCAGGCCACCTTCAAAAAGACGGCGGAGATCGGCTTTCGTCACGCGCAGGAGAATCTGCCCTATATCAAGCGGTCCATCCTCGACGTTCCCAAGCCGGCGCCGGCAAAAGGCCCCTCGGCCATTGCGATGTCCGCCGGACCCAGCCTGCACCGGCAGTTCACGATCCAGCGGATGATGGCGCATGGCTATAAGGGAACGGTCGTCGTGGCGGATGGCGCGCTGGGGTACTGCCTGCGAAACGGGTTGGTTCCGGACTATGTCGTCACCGTGGATCCGCATCCGACCTGGATCATCCGTTGGTTTGGCGATCCGGATCTGGCCACCCGCCCGGACGACGATTATTTCCGACGGCAAGACCTCGACCCGGCCTGGAACTCACGGGAGCGGGAACGCAATGAGGAGCTGATCGCCCTTGTCAACGAGCACGGCTCGAAGATCAAGGTCATTATCGCGACCTGCGTGTCCCCCAACGTGGTGCGCCGATGCCTGCAGGCCAAAATGCCGCTCTACTGGTGGAATCCGATTTGTGACGACTACGAGGAACCTGGCAGCCACACTCAGCGACTCTTCAACTTGACTGGCATGCCGTGCATGGTCACGGGGGGCAATTGTGGCGCATCTGCTTGGATTTTTGCGAGAGCTATTCTTGAGCGGGACCCGGTAGGCATGGTGGGGATGGATTTAGGCTACGCCCCCGGGACACCGCTCGAGAAGACTCAGTACTACCATGAGTTGATCAAGTTCTATCCCGAGGAGCGATTGGAAGAAGCCTACATCCAGATGCACAACCCGCACTTGGAAGAGACATGGTTCACGGACCCGACCTATTACTGGTATCGCCAGTGCTTTTTGCAGATGGTCCAGCAGTCGGGATGGACCGGCTACAACTGCACCGAAGGTGGCACATTGTTCGGTGAGGGGATCGAATGGATCGCGCTGGACCAATTTATCAAGGAACAATCTGAAAGCTGCTCAGGCGCGGGCGCTAGGGAAGGGGCGCGTCCGGGGAACCCATTGCCTTCCAATGCAATGGGTCGATCGCCTGGGGCTGGGTGGGTGAGATAAGGAGCATAAAAATGGCTAAGGTCCTCATCGTCAATCCAATCATCCGCGCGGAAGATGATCCCCGACATGTCCCCTACGGGCTGGCACTTCTGGCCGGCGTCGCGAATAGGGAGGGTCATCAAATCCAAGTTTTCGATTCAAATGGCTGGCGTCCCTCTGATGAGGAACTCGTGGAAGCCATCCAGGCCGATGATTGGGATGTGATCGCGACCGGCGGGATCACGACCGCCTATGGCTATATGAAGAAGACCGTGCAGCTCGCGCGGCAGTATGCCCCGAATGCACTGATCATGATGGGCGGCGGCGCGTTGACCGCGATGCCGCGCGACATTATGGGTTTTTGCCCCGAGATTGATCTCGGCGGGATCGGCGAGGGCGTGGTCACCTTCCCCGAAGTCCTGAAAAGGATCGATGAGGGCCGCACACGTACAGGGGATTGGGCCGACATCGCCGGCATTATCTGGAGGAGCGCGGCCGGGGAGGTCCGGCTGAATCCCGAGCGCCCGCTGATGGCGGAGATCGACACGCTGCCGTTTCCAGCCTACGAGCTGTTTCCGTTGGACATTTATTTCAAGAACTCCTGCATCCTGCTGTCTGAAGAAGCCATGCAGGCTAAACGCCGATTGGACATCAATATGTCTTATGGCTGCTCGCTTATCTGCCGCTTTTGCTTCCACCTGGGTCTTACGGGGGACATGAAGTACACGGACACCCAGCAAGTCGATGGGGGCGATGTGGTGTTCAACAACGATCGAAACATCCGCTGGCATAGCGCCGAGTACGTCGTGAAACAGGTTAAGTATATGAAGGAACGGTTCAACGTGGATTTCGTCTCCTTCCTGGACGAGAACCTCATGACGATGCATGTCTCCACGCATCTGTTCGAGATCAGCGATCTATGGACCAAGGCCGGCCTGCAGCCGAGCCGCGTGCGTGATGGCGTGCCCCACGATGCGGAGACCTGCGACGGAGTCCATTGGGGCGGCACGAGCCATGCCACCTTGGCTTATCCGGAGGTGCTGCAGGCGATGAAACGATCCGGCTGCACGTACCTGGACTATGGCCTCGAGTCCTTCTCGGACCGCGTGCTGAAGACGATCGGCAAGGGCGCCACGGTCAAGACCAACGAACGCTGTCTCAAGATCACCATGGAGGCCGGGATCCGGCCGATTCCGAATCAGATCATCGGTTTTCCGGACGAGTTCTTCGACAGTCTCTACGACAACATGGCGTTTTGGGAGCGCATCGGGATCATGGTGAAGCCGTTCTTTGCCACCCCCTACCCGGGCTCGGAGTGGTATTACACCTATAAAGAGAAAATCCTAGAACAATACAATGGCGATCTTGAGGCCTTCATCCTGGACCTCGGGGATGCCACCAAGATCACCGCGGTGATTTCGCACAACTTCAATGCGGTGGAACTGCT
>VBON01000078.1 GCA_005877525.1 Nitrospirota bacterium | reverse complement strand
CAAGAAAGTAATATCGGGAGCAGCAATACCGTGCATGATGCCTCCGCGCCCGTCCGCGCCATGGCACATTGCGCACCCGACGCCCTCCATTCCGTGACTGTTCTCAACGACTTGACCTCCGGCCGTCGTGCCATACAAAAAAATTCGCCGCCCATTGTCGGTGTGGCTGACAGGAATCACCATGGCGCCAGCGAGTGCTAAGAGCATGGCCATGGCAAACGCGAATGCCCAGACCGCCGACATGAACCGTATCGAGGATAATCCTCGCCGCATGGGGAATTATGAGAGCGGGCTGGCGGCGGTTGTCAAGGCAGCCATTAGAACGTCGCTCAGCCAAGACTTCGCGCCTACCGAGCCGCGGGCGCATAGAACGTCGCTCATAGACCAGTTGCGCTTCCGAAGCAACGGGTACCCCGACTTCGCTCTCACCCGCCCGCCCCGGCTCCGCCATATCACCCACCCAATCCCAAGCCATTGCCCATTGCATGAGATGAGCAATGGGTACCCCGACAGGCTTTTCTCCCGTAGGACGGAGCCTTTTCCCGTTCCACCCACCCAGCCCCACGGCCGCCAAGACGGCCGTTTTTCCCGGGGTCAGCCGCAGGCGCCAGCTTTATCGAAGTTTTTGAATATCGAGACCCAGGCGGCCGAAAAGCGCCCGGTAGAGTCCGCTGAACGGGGAGTCGGTATAGCCGACTCCGCCCAGAGTAAATACAAAGGCGAATTCCGAATTATGAGCCGGACGCTGGATATAGAGGAAGCCGACTCCCCAACAACGGTCTGCCCCGACGTAGAAGAGCCCATAATTGATCTCAGGAAAGACTCCAGCGTTTTTGTCAAAATACGCATGGGTCACAAAACTCAAATTGTACGGCAAGACAAAACCCATTTGGCCCGTATAGAAATGAGTGGTCTGCTCCTGAACCAATTGCTCATTTAACGAGAGAGGATTAAAGAGGTCTCCCTTTACCGGCACCGTCCCTGCCCTTGTGAAGCGCTCGCCGACGCCGACAAAGAACCATTTGGTCAGCTCGACGCTAAGATCAGTATTGATCTGGGCCACCGCCGATTCGGTGTGATTGTAGAAAGTGTCGATATCCAAAGTCATCGGTAACGGCGTCAAGGTTTTGAGAACCAATTCCGACCGAAGATCGGAAAAAGGCTTACCCGTCGGCGAGGAGGTCAAATGCTGGCTTTGGGTGAGACGTAAGTAGGCGAATTCCAGATTTTGCAACGCCTCTCCCGCAAAGACTTTCGTGGAGAGCCGATTGGTCAACCGATACGTCACCAGGTTCTTCTTCTCAATAAGGTCCACATCATTGAAAACAGGGAATTTGCCCTGGGTGCTTGGTGGCACCCATTCATAGATGACGGCAGGCTCGATCTTGTGGAGAATACCCTGGCCACCGGCGTCTGGAAAGCGGCGCGCGAGGTGCGTGTCCAGCAAACCGCTGACATAGGGAAGTTCCCGGGACGTGGACTGATCTGCTTGCTGACGGCGGCTGTAGAATGTCTCGCGGAAACCGGCCAGCGGCGTGAACGTGAAGTAGCGCCCGGCTGGAATGGGCACCCAGAGTCGAGGAAATGCGTCGACACGCCGAGCATCGAGGCCTTCCTGGCGATAAAAACTATCGAAGGCGCTGTCCATGGAGCCATAGAGTGGCAGGTTCCAGAGCCGGGCGGGTAACAAGCTGTAGCCGACCTCGGGCAGGGTCTGCAACGTCGTCTTATCTGAGAAGCTGAGGTTTTGGGAATAGCGTCCGAGCCCGTACAGCACCTGATTATCCGAGCGCTTGGTCAGATACGCCTGGGATTCCTGAAATGTGGCGACGCGCTGCAGCACGTTTTCGCTTAAAACGGCCAGGTTGGTTTTCTGATTCAGGTAATTGACATCGACCCGGCCCTGGAGATCCTCGGAGAACTTGGTCACATGGCGAGCGAGGACATCCAAGCGGTCGACGTGATTTTGGGTGTCATAGAAGTACCGGGTGAACAGCTGTCCTTCGGACGTCCTGGATAGGATGTAGCGATATTCCGCATTACCCCCGTATCCGAGCCTGCCGCGCTCATCGAGCACGAAGGTGGCGTCCTGGCTCGGGTTGATCGCCCAGAAAAAGCCTTGCTTGATCTTGTAGCCCTGTTTCTCACTGGTTCCAATGGACGGAGTAAGCAGCCCGGTGGAGCGCTCACTCTTGGCGGGAAATACCACCGCCGGCAGGTACATCACCGGAATATCCAGAATGCAGAACCGCGCGTGGCGCGCATAGAAGAAGTTTCCCTGATCGAGCTCTGCGGAGCCGGCCTTGATCCGCCACGGAACACGTTCGCCCTCCACTTCGGTACAGGTCGTAAAGGACGCGTCTTCAACCTGGTATTGCGTTTCGGACAAACGCTCTAGAACGCTGCCGTCAATGGTGTAATTGCCGTCCACGACGAATATCCGGCCGTGGAAAATAACCCCCTGAGAGGAATTAATATTGAGGTCCAGCCGCTCGCCGCGAATGTTGCTAACACCGTCGCTCAGGTACACATGGCCAAGGGCTGTCAATTGGCCGGTATCGACATTGAGCTCTCCCTCGTCAGCGTCGAGCCGGAGCGGCCCTTGCACAACCATCACGTGGCCGGTGCCGTGATATATCCGGGTCGTCTTATTGTAGGTCAGGGTATCGGCTTGTATATGAATGGGCCGGGAAGGATCTCCTTCCGCTGCAAAGGCAATGCCGGGCCACGCGCGCACAATCAATAGCGCCAAAAGGACGACCGCGGGGCCGGTCTTCACCTTCAAACCCGGAGGTCAGACACAGTTGTTTTTTCCAGGATTGCCTTGGCTTCCCCGACCACCGAGAGAGAGCCGGTGACACAGATCGTATCTTCGCGACACGCTAGCGCGCGGGCACGTGCGAAAGCCGCAGGGAGAGAGGAAGTGATATCCATCGGAATTTCCAGCCCGGCCGCCGCCTGCGCCAACTCTTCAGGCTCGGCGGCTCGCGGATGTCTCGCCTTTGTAAGAATCAGATGACTCGCTCCCGGGATTCTCGCGAGCCGCGCTAAGACTCCCCGTCGGTCCTTGTCGCGCATCATTCCCACGACGAAAATCAGGTGCCCTTGATGGAATCCACTGGCCTTCTGCGCGGTCAGATATGACGCCAACACGTCGGCCGCCTGTAGGTTATGGGCCCCGTCAAGAAGAATCTGTGGCTGCCCGGCGACAGTCTCCAGACGCCCCGGCCATCGCACCGTTCGAAGACCCTCTCGAACGCTGGCTTCTGAGATGGGCATCCCCTGCTCCTGCGCCACTTCCAGCGCGGCCAGCGCACAGGCGGCATTGTCAAGCTGATGGCGACCGGCCAAGGGGCATGCCAAATTATCGTAATGTTGCGACACCCCGTGATATGAAAATTGCGCGGAGCTGTCGCCTTGGGTGTCAAACTCGCGACCAAGCAAGCGAGCGGGCGCCTCGCGTTCCGAGGCCATCGCTTGAAGGACCGACAGAGGCTGAGCCTCAATTCGACCGATGACGACTGGGATCCGGGCCTTGATGATCCCAGCCTTTTCCCCGGCGATTGCTTCCAGCGTATCTCCTAAATACTGCTGGTGATCCATCGCAATTGTGGTGATCACTGAGACCAGCGGTGCGACCACATTCGTGGCGTCAAATCGGCCTCCGAGGCCAACTTCGATGACGCCGACCTCCACGGCGGCTTCCGCAAAGTGCGCGAAGGCCATAGCGGTCGTCGCTTCGAAGAACGTCGGCGGTTCCCGCAGGTGGCTTTCCGCCGCGTTTCGCACGGTCTCCGTCAAGGCGGCAACACGATCATGGGAAATCGGCGCACCGTTCACCTGAATGCGCTCGGTAAAATCGATGAGGTGGGGAGACGTGTACAGTCCTACCCGGTACCCCTGTTTTGCTAGCATCGACGCTGTCATCGCTGCCGTCGATCCCTTTCCGTTCGTTCCGGCGACATGAAACACGCGGAAGGAACGATGCGGACTCCCTAACACACCGAGCAAGGCCTCCGTGCGACTCAGGCCGGGTTTGATCCCATGGCTCTGAAGTGCGTATAAATACTGGAGACTCTTTTCAAACTCCATAGCCACCGGCTCAAATCATCCGGTGTAAAAGCGAAGCGCTTCTACCACAAAAGGTGGGAAACCGCAACACTCAGGAGCGCTTCGGGAGCGGGGGTGACAGGGGAAAAGGCGTCGTCTCGGCGGCGCCAGGGTGGGCGGGTGTAAATGGCCGGTCAATAGGAACTGACGAGTTTGTCTGAGTCGGATCGAAAAAACCCGATGAGGTCGGAAACCGTTTCCTTTAGTCTTTTACGAGGGACAATCAAATCGATAATGCCGTGTTCCAACAAAAATTCGGCACGTTGGAATTCCGGGGGAAGCTGTTGCCGGATGGTCTGCTCAATGACGCGCGGCCCGGCAAAGCCGATGAGCGCCTTGGGTTCGGCTATGATCACGTCGCCCAGCATTGCAAAGCTCGCGGTTACTCCGCCGAACGTCGGATCCGTCAGGATCGAAATAAAGGGTACCCGTGCCTGCGCAAGGCGTCCGACCGCCGCTACAGTCCTCGCCATTTGCATAAGGGAGAAAAGGCCCTCCT
>VBON01000077.1 GCA_005877525.1 Nitrospirota bacterium | reverse complement strand
AGTGTGACGGACGGAAACTGCCCCTGATGGCCGATGACGAGCGGGGCCGTCGTCTCCGTAGTCTGCGTGAAAGTGCTCAAGGGCACTTGCCCACCGCTGGCGGAGCGGATGTAGATGTCTTGCAGCGTCTGCGGCCCCTTCTGAAAGTCCCGCTTCACTTCCAGAACGACGCGATACTGGTTCAACTGCGTGAAGATCGTGGACACCACCCGCTGGCCGAACGCGTCGTAGAGGGTGTCATCGATCATCTGCGGGGTGATGCCTAGGCGGGAGGCGGTGCTGCGGTCGATCATCAGGGAGGTCTGCAGCCCTTGATCCTGTTGATCGCTGCTCACGTCACGCAATTCCGGGAGCGACCGAAGCGTATCGACCATTTTGGGCGCCCAAGTGTACAGTTCCTTGGGATCGGCATCTTCGAGGCTGTACTGATACTGCGTGCGACTCACGCGATCCTCGACCGTGAGATCCTGGACCGGCTGCAGGAACAGGGTCGCGCCCTCGACGTCCGTCACCGCCGATTGCAGCCGTCGGATGACCTGCTCCGCGCTTGCCTTTCGCTGCGACTGCGGTTTCAAATTGATGAGGATGCGGCCGCTGTTGAGGGTAGTGTTCGTGCCATCCACACCGATGAATGAGGACAGGCTCTCGACTGCCGGATCGTTCAGGATGACCTTCGCCAGCGCCTGCTGGCGTGCGGCCATGGCCACAAACGAGACAGATTGCGGCGCCTCGGAGATCCCCAAGATGACGCCCGTATCCTGCACCGGGAAGAAGCCCTTCGGCACGACGATGTAGAGCAGCACCGTCAAGACCAGGGTGCCGATCGCAACCAGGAGGGTCGCCTTCTGGCGATCGAGTACCCAGCGCAACGTCCGTCCGTAGCTCTCGATCGCACGATCGAACACGCGTTGAGAGGCGCGGTAGAACGCGGTCTGTTCCTTCTCCGGCGTGCGTCGCAACAACCGCGCGCACATCATCGGCGTCAGCGTCAGCGACACGGCAGCCGAGATGAGGATGGTGATGCCGAGAGTGATTGCGAATTCGCGGAAGAGTCGTCCCACCACATCGCCCATAAAGAGCAGTGGAATCAATACGGCGATGAGAGAGACCGTCAAGGACAGGATGGTGAAGCCGATCTGCTGGGAGCCTTTGAGCGCGGCCTGGAGCGGGGTCTCGCCCTGTTCGATGTAGCGCGCGATGTTTTCGATCATGACGATCGCGTCGTCCACGACAAAACCCGTCGAAATCGTAAGGGCCATTAGAGTGAGGTTGTTCAGGCTGAATCCCAACAGATACATGGCCCCGAACGATCCCACCAGGGACAACGGGACAGCCGCAGCGGGAATAACGGTGGCGGCGAAGGTGCGAAGAAACAGAAAGATCACCATGACGACCAGGGCCACGGCCAGCATCAACTCGAACTGTACATCTTTGACCGATCCCCGAATGGTCGTGGTGCGGTCCGTCAGCACGGTGACGTGGATCGAAGACGGCAACGTGCTCTCAAGTTGCGGCAGCAGTTTCTTGATGCGGTCGGCGACTTCGATGACATTGGCGCCCGGCTGACGCTGGATGTTGACGATCACGGCCGGGGTGTTATTCATCCAAGCCGCCTGTTTCACGTTCTCGGCATCATCGATCACATCGGCGACATCGGACAGCACGACGGGTGCCCCATTGCGATAGGTGACAATGAGGGGCCGGTACTCCTTACTCGAGAGGATTTGATCGTTGGCCCCAATGATGGAGGCTTGCCGCGGGCCATCGAACGCGCCCTTGGCTTGATTCACGTTGGCGGCCGCAACAACCGCCCGCAGATCTTCAAGCGTCAGTCCATACGCAGACAGCGCCGTTGGATTGGCCTGAACCCGCACGGCCGGCCGCTGCCCGCCACTTATGCTGACGAGTCCCACTCCCGAGAGCTGGGAAATTTTTTGCGCAAACCGGGTATCGGCAAAATCCTCAACCTGGGGCATAGGCAAGGTATCCGACGTCAATGCCAGCGTCAGGATGGGAGCATCGGCCGGGTTGACCTTGCTGTAGACCGGCGGGTTCGGCAGATCCTTCGGCAAGAAGGTCGTCGCCGCGTTGATCGCCGCCTGCACCTCCTGCTCGGCGACATCTAGGCTAAGGTCTAGACTGAACTGCAACGTGATGACCGAACTCCCGCCGGAACTGGTCGAGGTCATCTGTTTGAGTCCCGGCATCTGTCCGAACTGGCGCTCCAGTGGCGCCGTGACGGATGACGCCATCACGTCCGGACTCGCCCCCGGATAGAAGGTGAGGACCTGGATGGTTGGGTAATCGACTTGCGGGAGAGCTGAGACCGGAAGCTGCCGGTACGCCAGGATGCCGGCGAGGAGAATGGCCGCCATCAGCAACACCGTCGCCACCGGCCTCAAGATGAAGAGACGGGAGGGATTCACGAGCGGGTCGCTTTCGGCGTCGGCCCACCGGGGGTGCGGACCTCGACCTTACTGCCCTCGCGTAACTTCTCGGTGCCGTCCACCACCACCTGCTCCTCCGGCGTCAGACCCTTGTCGATCGACGCCTCATCCAGGTGGGTGACGCCGACCGTGACTGGACGCACTTCAACCGTCTGGTCACCCTTGACGACGTAGACGAATGTCCCCTGCGGACCTCGCTGAATCGCGACGGTCGGGATGAGGGTGGTTCCCTGCTTGACATCCAAGAGTAGGCGAGCATTGACGAACTGGTTAGGGAATAGTTCATTGTTGTCGTTGGCGAAGACCGCCTTGAGCCGCACGGTGCCAGTGGTCGGGTCAATCTGGTTATCGACCGTCAGCAACGATCCCGTAGCCAGGCGCCGTTTGCCTTCCCGATCGTACGCCTCGACCGGCAAGGGTTCGCCGGTTTTGAGCTTGTTCATGACCGGCGGAAGACTGTCTTCGGGAATGGTGAACACAACAGTAATAGGTTGAAGCTGCGTAATGAGGACCAGGCCGGTGGCATCGCTCGCATGCACGATGTTGCCAGGGTCCACTAGGCGCAGTCCCACTCGCCCACTGATCGGCGAGGTGATCCGGCAATAGATCAGATTCACCTTGGCGCTCTCGATCAGTCCCTGATCGTTTTTAATAGTCCCTTCAAATTGGCGCACGAGGGCCGCCTGGGTATCGAGCTGCTGTCTTTGGATGGAATCCTGTGCCCACAAGACCCGATAGCGTTGCAGATCGAGCCGTGCGTTCTGCAACAGAGCCTGGTCGCGCGCCATCTGACCTTCCATTTGGGTCAATTGCGCTTCGAATGGTCGCGGATCGATCTCCGCCAGCAGGTCCCCCTTCTTGACGACCTGACCTTCCACAAACTTGACGTTCATCAATTGTCCGTCGACGCGGCTGTGGACGGTGACGGTATTGAGGGGGGTAACCGCTCCAAGACCGGTGAGATAAATGCCGATGTCGCCCGTCTTCGCGGCTACGGCCACTACCGGCACGGGACGTGCGAGCGAGTTAGCTCCTTGTTTGGCGGCACGTGGTTGCGCCTCGCCGGGCCTTGTCAATAGGACGTAGGCACCAATGGCGATGAGACAGACTGCCAGTAGCGCAATCCCCCAACGCTTGAGTAGCACCGGAAAACGTGTTCGCTCAGGCATCTTGTCCTTTAGTGAACGGTGTCAGAATCGCCATCAAAACGCAGTGCAGCCAAGACTGCCCTGCTACGGAAGTTCGCTCTCCGGCGGCCTCGCGCACGGCGAGCAATTGGGCTACCATCCGGATTACAATGGAGCCAATCTAGAGGCAAAAATGCAACGCTTCTTAGGTATAAGTCGGAGCAAGGCACGGTGAGGTTACAGTGTAACCTTCTGCCCCGTGCTTTCGACTTAATCAATGGGAACACTCTTGACTGAGGGCGACCGCCCAGCCCCCGGATCCACTCGAGACAGACCGGGTGGCGGCACGGCTGCGCCGGGGGAAAGCGTGACAGGGTCTGCGCCCGGGGATGAGGAGATCATCCGTCGGGTTCTGGCAGGAGAAGTGGATCTTTTTGTGGAATTGATTACCCGCTATCAGCACCATGTCGGCCGCATCGTCGCCGGCCATGTTCGACGCGACATGGTGGAGGAAGTTTCGCATGACGTCTTTGTCCGGGCCTATACCTCCTTGTCGACCTATTCGCGTCAGACCCCGTTCGCGCATTGGCTCTCCAGGATCGCCCTCCGTAGTTGCTATGACGCGTGGCGCAGCGTGGCGGGTCGCAAGGAGCTGCCTCTCAGCAGTCTGGGGGAGGAGCATCAACAGTGGGCGGAGCGGCTTCTCGCGACTGAATCACACGAGCGATTTGAGGAGCTGGTGCGGCAACAGGAAACGACAGAGCTGTTACATAGGGCTTTGGCCCAGCTCTCGCCGGAGAATCGCATGGTTGTCACCCTCGTCCACCTCGAGGGTCATTCTGTGAGGGAGGTCGCAGAGCGGCTCGGCTGGAGCGTCATTAATGTCAAGGTCCGAGCGCATCGGGCCCGTCAACAACTCCGGCAAATTCTGGAGGGATTAATAAAGGATACACCATGACACCGTCCAACGAGAAAAAGATCGAGAAGCTTGAGCGGGCACTGGCCCAGGCGCACGCGTCGCAGGAGGCGCCACAGTTTTCGACGAATTGGGTCTACTCGATCATGCGCGAGATTCGCCCGCACCCGAGCAG
>VBON01000368.1:1376-2310 GCA_005877525.1 Nitrospirota bacterium | reverse complement strand
CTTAACGCTGATCCCTCCAGTGATGTAGGTATCGAAAAACTGTTGCGCGAATCGATACACGGGATTGCCCAATGCCAGCGGAAACAACACCATCGTCGGGTAGGACGCCGCGACGGCTTTGAAGAAGTCCAGCTGGCCTTGGGTCAGATCGTAGAATCCGTAGTACACCACCCGCTCCATGCGGCCGAGAAATGCTGAGTGCGAGACCCGCGGCACCGAGAGACGCGCGAGATCATCAGGATCGGCAATCTGCAGCGCATCATCGGTGGCAAGCACGGCACGATAGAGATGAAGCAACGCGCGCAGGCGTGGCCGGTCTTCCTTTCCGATGAGCCCGTCATCCAGCGCCGCCAGCACCTCTGCCGGGTCGATCCGCGCTTCCTTCAGATCCTGGATCGTGGCCCAGATGCCGCTCCAGATGCCTCGCATCCCTGCCCATCCAGCGAAGAGCTCTAGCCCCGGGAGTCTCCGATCGACCAATGCGCGCAACAGTTCGCAGCGGAACGCACTGTTCACCAATTCGGGGCCCGGGAGCTGAGAGTCCTCAAGAATCAAGGTCACCGCGAGTTGATGAAAGGTGAGGATATGGATGTCGAGGAGCGCCGCTCGGCGCTCGACCGCAAGAAGCCATTTCACGCGACGTGCCAGTTGGTGGGAGGGAACGAGGATGGCGAGGGGCTGGAGGGGATTGGATAGCTTCGCCGCGCGGACCTCAGCGACCAGCGCCTCTTCCAAATCAGGGTGGAATGGGGCGCAGAGGATCCGTGTCATGACGCGTTAGTCTAGGACCTTGCTTTCGACTTTACAATGCATGATGGATTCTTTCGGCTCGTTGCTGGGCGGCTTGTAGGGCGGCGGCATACGCCGATCGGGCAGCCTGCATGTGTGGGTCATCGGCGTCCAGCAACCCGGCCTCCAGCAACACCACAAGCCG
>VBON01000368.1:0-1342 GCA_005877525.1 Nitrospirota bacterium | reverse complement strand
TCACAAATGCTTCCAACCATGACGAAATGATCGCCTGCAACGCCGGCGAGTCTCTCGGCATCCGGCCGAGCCGGACTTGCGGCAGAAGTTTCGGGATGGGATCGGAGCGTTGCAGAAGCGGTAGCGCGCGATTGAGGAAGTCCTGTGCGGTCTCCACGATGCCGGAAAAAGCAACTAGCCGGTCTCTGGGGCGCAGTCAGTGCCGTTACAATCGTTGCACATGAAGGCGCCGTCGACGAACGACATGGGCTCATCGCAGATCGGGCAGTTCGGGACTTCCGTCCGCGGCAGGCCTCGCAGGACATCCAGATCGAGGTCGTTGTCGAATTCCTCGCCCATGTTCAACCCTCTTTTTTGAGGCCCAAGGCCTTCTCGGCGCTCTCCCGCGAGGGGACGCCGATGAACTTCAGCTTGCCGTCGATAATGGTAGCGGGCGTGGCCCGAATCGCATGCCGGTCCGCCAGCTCCTGACCGTCCGGCGTGAGAATATCCACCTCCCGGTAACCGAAGCTGTACTTCACCCGCAGTCCCTTCCAAAGATTTTTAGCCGTGGGGCAGGCGCTGCAGCTTTGGGAATAGATAAGGGTCACGTTCGCCATGAGGATATGCTATCACTCAGGCCGACGGGCCGCAAGGGACCCAGGGGAAAGGCGGCCGTCCCATGGGAAAAGAGCCTGTCTTGGCAGGCTTGGGGCAGGGCGGGTGAGATGAGGACGCGGGGTTGGGCGGGTGCTACGGGCCAAGGCTCCGTCTTGGCGGAGCCGGGGCGGGCGGGTGCAATGGTGACGGAACGGCTAGTCGATCGAGGCTAGGGCGCGACAACATTTTCAGCAGCCATCACCGCCTGCCGTAAAACGGACTCTTCGGTGTTGGACCCCGCATTTCCGGACACCAGTACATTCTCTTGCGAGAGCAGCGGCACCGTGAATGGCGCTTCATCAGATGGCAGATCGAATGCGGCTCCTCGAATGCGCTGTGCACGGAGGGCGTCGAGGACCGCCCCTTCGTCGATCAGCTCAGGCCGGCCCGTATTGATCAAGTAGGACCCCGGACGCATTCTCGCCACCCGCATCTTAGAGAGCCATCCCTTGGTGTCAGGATTAAAATCCAAATGGAGGCTGACGACATCCGAATTCTTCAGGAGCTCGTCGGCCGGCACGTATTCGATCCCATGGTACTCGGCAAACGCTTCGTCCGGATGCATATCGAAGGCCATCACGTTCATCCCCATGGCCAACACCCGCTTTGCGACCTCCTTACCGATCCCGGTCATGCCCACGATCCCAAGCATCTTGCCCATCAGCTCCGCGCCCGATACGGACGACCACTTCCCAGCACGGAT
>VBON01000042.1:4897-10937 GCA_005877525.1 Nitrospirota bacterium | reverse complement strand
AGGTATCTTCATACATGCAGGAGTGGCGCATCAGAGGGAGACATTTCTTGATACTTTCTTTTTAATCCTTCCAGCGTTAACAGGCTCAAGAGTTGTATTCCGTCAGATTCAATCTTCGCCTTACCGTTATCCTCACCGCGGTCAACGATTACTAGCGCAAACTTGACCTCTACGCCTGCCTCTTTCATCTCAAATATAGCATCAGCCGTTGATTGCCCAGTGGTCAGTACGTCATCTACTACTACTGCTCGATCGCCGCGTACGATATCTCCCTCTATCGAGAGATGCAATCCGTGTCCTTTAGCTCCATCTTTCCGAACAGCAAAGGTTCTCAGTGCCTTTTTTGTTTCTCTAAACACCATATCGGAAGCAATAGTCGCAATCGGAATTGCCCCGATGGCCATACCCCCGATGATGTCAATCTCGTGAAGCAGCGGCTTCAGCCTAGCACTAATAAGACGTCCTACGAGTTCTCGGTTGTGAGGATGAGACAGAAAGCTTTTACAGTTTACGTAGTAGGGACTCTTTCTACCAGACGAGAGAGTGAATTCGGGCTCTTTTTTCCAAAGGAAGGAACTGCTTTCTATAAATGCCTTCGCAAGATCATCTTGAACCATTGATTTTGGCGAATTATCACTAAGTTTAGACATATGTCAACAAAATTCTACAACAGTGTTGTTGCGCATAGATATAGAATAGAAAAGATTTGAATCGCCTCTTTCGTTTGGTATTACCACCTCTGGAGTCTTTCTGGAGTCTTTCTGGAGTCTTTCTGGAGTCTTCATTGTGGCGACATTAGAGACGGTCATGCGGTATCACCAGGAGACTAAGCACCAGTTCAATCGCTATGCAAGGGCGCTGGGTTACCTCGATTGGGCGAACCAGCCGAATCCGTTCCGGCGATTCCAAGCCGCGCCGCTGATCCAGCTGACTCTTCGGAACCCTGATGAGGTTCCTGATCGGCCTTCCTATGAGGATCTCTATCGCAATGGAAGCGTAGCGCCGGCGTCGATCTCGCTGCAAAGCATCTCGCACTTTTTCGAGTATGCCCTCTCAATCACGGCGTGGAAGCAAGCGGGCGAGACCAAGTGGGCGCTGCGTAGCAACCCCTCAAGCGGCAACCTGCATCCCACGGAAGGCTATCTGCTGATCGGCCCGGTCCCGGACCTCGCTCCGACGGCCGCACTCTACCACTACACGCCGAAAGAGCACGGCCTGGAGCAGCGTGTGTGCTATTCGAATGAACGGTTCGCCGCGCTCATGAAAGATTTTCCACCGCACGCTTTCCTCGTCGGCCTTTCCTCAATCCATTGGCGGGAAGCGTGGAAATATGGCGAGCGGGCTTTTCGCTACTGCCAACATGACGTCGGGCACGCGATCGGCACGTTGCGCATCGCCGCCGCGGCGCTCGGGTGGCGCATGCTGCTCCTTGAAGGCCTTTCGGATGAGTCGATTGAAGGGCTGTTGGGACTGAATCGCGCGACAGATTTTGAGCAAGCGGAACGCGAATGTCCCGATCTGATAGCGATGGTCTGTCCCGCGGACACCAGCCCCAGGGAAATCCCGCTCTCCCTGGAACCGTCCGCAGTCGATGAGCTTGTTCGGGAATCGCTTCCGCGATGGCAGGGCAAGGCGAATCGGCTCAGTGTGGATGACCCTGTTGCCTGGGAAATTATAGATGAGGTGACCGCAGCATCAAGAAAGTCGGGTCGAGAACCTCGGTATATAGCCTTGGGACTCAGCTCAACCCCAAAGGAGGAAGAACCATTGCTCGCTACACCGCTTTCAGCCCGGCACGTGATCCACCAGCGGCGAAGCGCGCTCGCCTTTGATGGCAAGACAGCTATTTCTGCCGACAGTTTCTTTAAAATGCTCCGACGGGTGATGCCAGGCGCCGCCCTGGAAACCGCCGCCCGCCCGATGCCCTGGGATGCCATTCCCTGGGATCCGATGATTCATTTGGCCATGTTCGTGCACCGCGTAAACGATACCGTGCCTGGATTGTATATGCTGCTGCGCGATCCTTCCAAAAAGGAGACCCTTCAGAAAGCGATGCACGAGCAGTTCGAATGGAACAAGCCAGCGCGTTGTCCTGCGGATTTGCCGCTGTATATCCTCGAAGAAGGCAACGCGCAGCGTGTTGCGGCGCAGGTGAGCTGCCATCAAGAAATTGCGGGCGCGAGCGCCTTTTCTTTAGGAATGATCGCCGAATTCGAGGGCGCGCTGAAGACGCATGGCGCCTGGTTTTACCGGCGGCTCTTCTGGGAGACTGGTTTGATAGGACAGGTCCTATATCTGGAAGCGGAAGCGGCGGGCGTGCGGGCAACCGGCATCGGCTGCTTCTTCGACGACCCCGTCCATGAGATCTTGGGCCTTAAAGATACTCAGTTCCAGTCCCTCTACCATTTCACAACGGGCGGGCCCGTTGATGATCCGCGGCTGACCACGTTGCCTGCGTACGGAGAGCATATAGAAGGAGCAACGCCGGGGGTGGATCTTCCGTAAGGTCTTACATTAACGCATGGAAGCTTTCGATGGACCGATAGGTCCTGGAGGGTTGTGACGGAAGCGCGGAGCTCGGATTGGAGCGCAAATAGAGGTGCTTGATGCCATGCGTGTCGGCGGAAGCCAGCGCCGCCTCATCGTCATCGATATAGAGAGTCTGAAGCGGATCGAATCCCAAGATGAGTTGTGATTTTGCCCAATAATCGGGTCTGAGTTTAAGGCAGCCGACGTCAAAGGCGGTGACAATCCTGTCCAAATACGGCGCCAGCCCCGTCTGAGCCAGCTTGATGGCCAATGACTTTGGGTGCGCGTTCGTCACCAGGTGGGCCGGCACTTTGCGGTCACGAAGAAACGCCAGGAACTCGAGCGTATCGGGATGAGGACGAATGCCGTGCCGAACGGACGATTTGATCTCGGTGACATCAAGGTTCAGCGTGCGCGTCCAGTAATCGAGATCGGTCCAGTCCAGCTCGCCTTCCACGGCGCGGTACAAGCCGATCAGTCGTTCCCGCGCATCGTCAAGGCAAAGACGATTGGCCTCGGCATAGCGCCCGGGCAACACTTCAAAATAAAAGTGATCATCGAAGGCTCGATCCAGCAGCGTGCCATCGAGATCGAGGAGAATCGTCTCAATCCCATTCCAATCCATCGCATCATTATAGCGGAGAAATGGGATGATGCGATTGTCAAGCGCTCGCGCCGCGTGTTAGCGTGATCCAGCATGCTTACTGTTGCCATCATCGGCCGGCCCAATGTCGGCAAGTCCACGCTTTTCAATCGCGTGCTGGGTCGCCGGCAAGCGATCGTCCAAGACCTCCCCGGAGTAACGCGCGACCGCCACTCGGCGGAAACGGAATACCGAGGGCGGCCCTTCCGGCTGATCGACACAGGCGGCCTGGTTCCGACCTCAGAGGACCTTATGTACGCGTTGATTCGCGAGCAGTCCCGGCTCGCCATCGAAGAGGCGGACGCGTTGATTTTCGTCCTGGATGGAAGGGACGGGCTGACACCGATGGATCGGGAGGTCATGGATCTCCTGCGAAAGTCCGGCAAGCCGGTGTTTCCGGCCGCCAACAAGATCGACACCCCAAAATCCGAGCCACTGATCGGAGACTTCTATGCGTTGGGTGTCGAGGAGATCTATCCCATCTCGGCGGAGCATGGCACGGGCGTGGCAGAATTGCTGGACGCCCTTTATCCTTTGATGTCGCCTGGGACGGAAGACGCACGCTCCATCGAGATCCCCAAGATCGCGGTTGTGGGCCGCCCCAATGTCGGCAAGTCCACCTTTATCAATACCCTTCTGGGAGAAACACGTCTGGTTGTCAGCGATGTGCCTGGTACGACGCGGGATTCCATCGATACGCTGGTGCGCCACAAGGAGTCGGATTACCTTTTCATCGATACCGCCGGCATCCGGCGACGGGGCAAGATTGATCCGGGCGTAGAACGCTACAGTGTCGCGCGGGCCATGCGCAGCCTCGGGCGGGCGGATGCCGCCGTGGTAATGTTGGATGGCGTCGAAGGCGTGACCGAGCAGGATACTAAGATCGCGGGACTGGCACTTCGCGGGGGGCGCGCATGTGTGGTGCTGGTGAATAAATGGGACCTTCGGGAAGGCAGTGAAGGCGCCAAGACCGTTTACAAAGCCGAGCTCAAGCGGCGGTTCCCCTTTCTCGCATGGGCCACCGTTCTTTTTGGCTCGGCACTCGAACCCAAGATGGTCACACGGATTTTTCCGCATCTTGACCGAGCGCTCGAATCGTTCGCTCGCCGAGTGCCGACCGGCCAAGTGAATCGATTTCTCCAGGAAGCTCTCGCTCTCAACGCCCTCCCCATTCGCAAGGGGAAACCGGTTAAATCGGCATACATGACCCAGGTCGCCACCAAACCTCCGACGTTTGTTCTATTCTGCAAGAACCCCAAAGATGTCGGCGAACCCTACCTGCGCTATCTGGAGAACAGCATCCGCAAAGAGTTCGCCTTCATCGGAACCCCCATCCGGGTCTTTGCCAAGGCGAAGTGAGATCGCCGATCCTCAGAGCCGCGCTCTTGGGCGCTTGTGTGCTGGGACTCTTCAATTCCTCGGCGACCGCGAAGCCGGCGGCGCCTGAATCTGAGATCGTTATCAGGGAACGGACCTTCATTCCTGCGGTTATTTCCCTGACAAAAGATGAACTCGTCACCCTCATCATCAAAAACGAAGATCACGATCTGCATGCCTTTGTGCCGCTCCTGCTCTTCCAAGGTCTCAACGTGATGGTGACTGGAAACAGCGCACCCGAATTCAACGAGACAGGGTTTGCCCGGGTGCTAATCCCGCCGCGGGGTCAGGCAGAAATCCGGTTCAGGCCGGGAACCACGGGACGTTTCTTCTATATCTGCGACCTGCCGGGACATAATATGCGCGGGGAAATTATCGTTGCGCCAGATTCTTCCTAGGGACCATTACACCCGCCCGCCCAAGACGCGGCCTCATCCCGATTATTGACAGACCGACAAGAAGGCCACTATGATACCGCCCCGGTGGTGGGCTTCCCTTTGGGGAATGCCGCGATGGACTGGTTTGGCCCAAGTTCTTCACTAGCCAACCCCCGCTCCATTTATTGACGAGTTTAGCAGAGGAGGTTCATGATCATGCGATATCGACGCCGCTTCTTTCGTTGGTCTCTCTCTCTACTGTTATTGTGCGGGTTAGGCAGCGGTCTGGCTCTAGCCGCCGACGCGCCGAAGCCCTCCGAGCCAGCAGCAGCCCCGGCACCAGCGCCGCCGGCAGCAACCCCGGCACCAGCGCCGCCATCAGCAGCCCCAGCGCCTCGGCCGCCATCAGCAGCCCCGGCGCCGACCGCGCCGGCAGCAGGTGCGGAGCCTGCCCCAGCCGCGGCCTACGAAGTCTGGGCCATCGACCAATCCGACAGCTCAAAAGACGGCGGCGGCACACTTTATATCTATGACGGGCAAGCGCTGGCCTCAGATGCCAAATCCGCGAAGGCAGAGACGATCGACCTCGGTGACAAGTTTGCCGAGGCCTGCAAAGATGTAGCCGGCGGCTATCCCAAACGGCCTCACATGATCTTCTTCACCAAAGACCAGAAGTACGCCATCATCTCGTATGTCGCCAGCGGGCATGTCGTCTTCCTGGACGCCGGCTCCCGCGCGCCCATAGGGTGCGTAAGCCTTGGGAAGAACGCCCACGCCGCATGGCCGACCGCGAACATGCGGATGGCGCTCGGCGCCAACATCGCCGAGAAGAAGCTGGTTCGCATTTCGACGGATTACGCCAACAAGAAGTTCACAATCAAGGACGGCGACGTCGTGAACCTCACGTCCATGGAGTCCGGTCAAGATGTGCCCGACGTGGCGCCTATCTGCCCGGTTACCGACAATAGAAGCCAGTTCGTTTTCGTCACTTTTCGCGGCGGCGGCCTGGCGGTATTCGATATTACCTCCAACCCCATGTTTCTGGTGGGCACGCTGGGGAGAGACGCAATCCGCCCGGCGGGGTGCGGCGGGGTACAGCTCGGTTCGTATATGT
>VBON01000042.1:0-4874 GCA_005877525.1 Nitrospirota bacterium | reverse complement strand
AACCACGACGTGTACGCCTTCTACATGGGAGGGCTTCCATCAGTCAGTCAACCCAGTCGGATCGGCGGCCGTGACGTTGGGGACTCGCACGGAATGGTTGCGCTCAACAATCGCTACCTCTGGTCCGGGGATCGGCACTTGAATCTGATTGATGTGTACGATTCCAGCAACGACGGAGTGAAAGTCGGGACGATCCGGCTCTCGGGAGAGGTCAGCCAGGATCCGGCCCCCGATTTGATGGACACGGCGCCTGACGGCAGCTATGTATTTACCTCTTTGCGTGGGCCAAGCCCCTTGACCGGCAACAACAAGGACGTGAACAACGCCGTCGGCAGCACTCCGGGGGTCGGCGTGATTAAAGTTGAGAATAAGGGCCGCGGTGGAAGTCTGGTCAGCATCGCCCCAATCAGCAAGATGGCTGAAGAAAAGGACAAAGACGGGAATCCGGTAAAGAAAGAGAAGGCCGACCCGCACGGCATTCAGGTTCGTAAAAAGTAAGACCTTTCAATAGCAACGGGGAGAATCTAAATGGTTCTTCCCGTTGCTTTCCTCGCGCGCCTTCACATCGCTAAAACTCTTCGTTCGTGAAAGCTAGAAGCTGCACTTAGAGCCTGGGGGCGGGTGGCGCCCTTCGAGACGCCCGTAGGCCGGCTCCTCAGGGTGACCGGATAATAATCCGTTCGTGCTGAGGCTCTCGAAGCACGACAGGACCCGCGAGTTCGGTTATAATTCTGCATATGACCGAACCGGAATTGCAGCGCGTGATCCAATACATTACCGGGCAGCTCTCTTATGGATTACCAATCACCTCGGATGTCCTTCGGACCGGTTTCGGTGAGCTCGCGGCATTGGCCCAGACCACGACGGCGAAGCTCGATCGCGAGTCGATTGTTACCTACATCTGCGCCTATACTGCGAAGAAGACCGGCCATCCGGAACATATGGTCCGGGAGATCCTTGAAACCGGCGGCCGGTGGCTCGATCAAGCCTGCGAAGCGCTCGCTTGGCAAGAGAGCAAAACCAGCAATTGAACGAAGGTCTACGTTGGTAGTTGCAATGACACGCTCCTGGCTCTCGCACAAAGCTTTTGAGTCCCTCGTGCAGGAGGCTTTGAAGGGGCTGCCGCACGAGTTCCGCCAATGCCTGAAAAATGTGGCAATCGAGATTGAAGAAGAGCCGAACAACCAGGCATTGCGCGCGCTGGGGATCGCCGATGACGATCCGGATGAGCTTCTCGGGCTTTACGTTGGCCGGTCGATTCAGGGACATTCTTTCTTCGATGCCGGCGGGGAACTGCCCGATCGGGTCTACATCTATCGGGGGCCGATTTTGAGAGCCTGCGGGACGAAAGCGGACGTGATTCGCGAGGTCCAGGACACTGTGGTCCATGAAATCGGCCATCATTTCGGGCTCTCCGATGAGGACATGCCGGTCTGATGCTCGTCCACGATCTCAGTTTGCAGGCGTTTGCCGGGCATGCCGGCGCGACGGAGAATCCAGGGACTCCGGTCGTATTGCCGTTCGAACTGTGGCTGGGGGTGATGGGGATCGCGCTCCTGCTGCTGGTTGCCATCGCCTGGATTGTCGGAAACGCGTTACGGCTCCGAAAGATCGATCGTCGTTTACGAATCCTTGAAGGGAAGCAAAAGCAATGATCGACGGGGAGGTATCGACATGACCAACAAAGCAACTACCAGAATCTTTGTGCTCGGGGTTCTTTCTGTTTTGCTCTTCGCCTGTTCCGGGGCGCAGGTGAACTACCCGCCTCCGGCAAATCCCTTCCTGTCGGGAGCGCCCGCGTTGGATCATACTACGCTTGCACAACCGACAAAAGCCGTTCTGGTCTGGCTTGAAGCTCAGGGAACGACGGCGCCTCCGGAATCGGCTCAACGAGCCCTGGCGGAGAAGATCAAGCAGAAATTCCCAGCCGGTAAGCCATTGGAGATTGTCGGCGTGACCACGATCCCGGCTCCCTCGGGAGATCCCCTGCCGGAACTCCGCAAGGCCAGCGCCCCATTCCAGGCCCGGCACGCTCTGGTGGTCATGCCGAATGCGGCCGAAATGAGCAGCCCCGTCTGGTTGAAATACGGCCAGGATGGGAGCGGCGCCGGCACGCGCACCGACAGCTATATTTCCATCGCTTTGGTGGCAGTGGACCTGAACACCGGAACGAGACTCTTCTCCGTCATGAGCAATGGCGAGGCGCGCCTCTGGAAAATGGATTACGAGGATGCTCGGCCGTTCTATCCGCGTATCGCCCCAGGGGCGTATTCGAGCGCCTTTATCTATCCAGAAAGAAGCTCCTTTCCGCCAGGTGAAGTGCGCGCCGTCGCTCTGGAGGAAGCAGTGAAGAGCCTGATTTATAAGCTGGATCAGGCCATTGGTGGCTGACAGTCCTTGCAGAAGTCTATTCCGCCGGGACGCTCCGGAGTCACGTCCTAGAACCCCCTTCGGACCGTCCCCGGCCTGAGGTCTGAGCCAAACTAGTGTTGGCCAAAATAGTGTTCGATTGGCTCTACTCAAGTTCTCTGGCGTGGTTCCTGTTTGTTCTGTCGATCGCCACCTTCGCCGGCAGTCTTATCGCGATTCCTTGGATTCTGGTTCGGCTTCCGCCACATTACTTTGATGAACGCCACCCGCGCCTATGGCTGAACGATCGGCACCCGGTGCTGCGCGGGCTAGGACTCAGTGTCAAGAATCTCTTGGGGGTGCTGTTTGTTCTGGCAGGCATCGCCATGCTGGTACTTCCGGGGCAGGGGCTGCTGACGATGCTGATCGGATTGTCCTTTTTGGATTTTCCAGGCAAACGCGACCTGGAACGAAAGATCATCTCTGTCCCTATGGTCCTGCAGACCATTAACCGGCTCCGCGAGCGATTCGGGGAGTCGTCTCTTATCGTTTATCCACATTGCGATCTGGTGGAGCCCACCACTGTTGCAAGCACTCCGCCCGATAAAGAGGCAGGAAGCTAAGCGCGCTTCTCGGCTGGATAGATCAGCTCTCCATTTTCAACCATCGCCCACGCTGGGAGTTCGTGCGCCTTGGGCTTCTGATCGCCAAGAATTTCCAGCACTGTCCAACCTCGGACAATTAGAGCATCCGCGATCAGGGACCGATGGCATCGCCAGGGAACCGCCTCCGCGCACATAATCGCTGTCGGGACGCCTTGCGCCACGTCAATGAGCTCTTGCAACCCCTGTTGAAAGCCGGGCGTCTGCATGTAATCAGCGTAGCCTCGAAAACTCGCATTGCGCCATCCGACGTTCTTCGAATCGCTCCTGCTTTTCCTCCGCCCACCCAGCGCGCCGATGTGACGGTACACGAGCCCCGCCGTCGCCAACGAGTCCGAAAGAGCATCCTGATTAAACTGCGGGTTTCGCCCGGAAAACGGGATGGCCCGGACATCTACGAGCTGCCGGACGCCGTGTCGAGCGAGGAGACTCAGAAATTCCTGAATCGGCCGCGTGGAATGGCCGATGGTCCAAAGACGTTCCTCTTTCATGCTTCACCGCTCTGCTGTGGAGGGGGTTCTCGAGGATCGATGTTCCGCAGCATAGCGGACATAATTCGCCGCCGACTGTTTGATCCACACCCGCTCCTTCTCGGTGATCGGTCGCTTGACGCGTCCGGGGCTCCCCAAGATCAGGCTTCTCGGAGGAATCACGGTGTCTTCGGTGATCAGGGCCCCGGCCCCGATGATGCACTCTTCGCCTATGACCACCCCGTCCATCAGGATCGCCCCCATCCCTACCAAGACCCGGTCCTTGATGGTGCAGCCATGCAGCACGACGTGATGACCGACCGTCACCTCATCGCCAATGATCAACGGATGCGTATCGTGAGTAACGTGCAGGACGCAGAGATCCTGAATGTTCGTCCGGCTTCCTATCCTGACGAAGTTCACGTCAGCGCGGACGACGCTCAGAAACCAGACACTCGACTCCGCGCCGATGACTACATCGCCGACCACGACCGCCGTCTCCTCTACGAAGGCGTTTTCCCCGACCTTCGGCAGAATTCCTTGAAAGGCGCGCAGCATCGATTTCCTCTGGTGCACTCTAGGCCAACCGATTTTCGAAAATCAATCCGGGCTACTGGATGCCCGTGGTAACTTCCCATATAATTGCGTATGCCAATTCCTCGTCCTGTACATCTCTTTCTCGGCTCTGCGACCGTCGCCGTGGGCATCGGCTTCTCGATTGCGATCAGCGTCGCGGCTGACAAGGGCGCCTGGGTGACCAAGACTCCGGCGCCAACAAAGCGCACAGAGGTCGTAGCCGCCGCGCTGGGTGGCAGGATTTATGTGATCGGCGGCTTTGCCCGACAACTCACTTTTGTTTCCCCGACCGTCGAGGAGTACGACCCGGTTACGGATCATTGGCGGGAGCGCGCGCCGATGCCCGCCGGCCGCCATCATGCCGGCATCGGCGTTGTGAAGGATCGACTGTATGTGATCGGCGGCTTCGACCGTTCCATGGTCAACATTTGGAATCCCACGGCGAGCGTCTACGAATACGATTCACAGAGCAACGCATGGAGAACGCGCGCGCCGATGCCCACGCCGAGGGGAGCGCTGGCGGTGGCTGTGCTTGACGGCAAGCTGCACGCCGTTGGTGGCTACACGCGCGACAGCAACACTGGAGCGCATGAAGTGTACGATCCGCAGACCGATTCATGGAGCAGTGCGGCGCCGCTCCAGGTGCCGCGTGACCACCATGCTGCCGCTGTCGCGGGGGGTCGACTCTATGCCATCGGCGGCCGGCTCAACCGCCAGTACAGCCAGAACCTCGCGGTCAATGAAATGTACGATCCGTCAAATAATCAATGGACCCGCAAAGCGGACATGCCGACGGCGCGCAGCGGCATTACTGCCG
>VBON01000041.1 GCA_005877525.1 Nitrospirota bacterium | reverse complement strand
GGTAACGATCAGATACCAGCGAGCCACACGACGCCTGGAGCACTGGAATTGCAAGCATTGCTGAAGAAGATGGCGGATACTGGACTGGACGCCGTGATCATGGAGGTGTCTTCTCATGCGTTGGCGCTGGACCGCACCGTGGGCTGCGTGTTCGAGGTTGCCATCTTCACGAACCTGACTCAGGATCATCTTGATTTTCATACGGACATGGAAGATTACTTTCAGGCGAAGCTGAGGCTGTTCACTGAGTTGACGGCGAACGGCCGCGCGATTGTGAACGCCGACGATCCCTACGGGAAGGCTGTGGCAGCCGCATCCACTGCGCCTGTCTGGACATATGGGATTGACCGACCCGCCGACATCCGGGCGGAGGATGTTCGGATTTCGTTGGAAGGTGTGCAGTTTCTGGTGCAGACTCCTGTGGGTTCGATGGAAATCGGCTCCTCCCTCGCCGGTCGGCACAATGTGTACAACATCCTAGCCGCTATCGGAGTGGGCCTGCAGCTGGGTATCTCGCTGTCGGTTATCGCGCAAGGCATATCGCGATTGACGAATGTGCCGGGTCGTTTCGAACGGGTTGAGCGAGGGCAGCCCTTCACGGTCGTCGTCGACTATGCGCATACCGATGATGCGCTCTACCGGCTTCTTTCAACGGCGCAGGCGGTGCGGACGGGGCGAATTATTACGGTATTCGGCTGCGGGGGCGATCGGGACCGAGGCAAGCGGCCGAAAATGGGCAGGGTGGCAGCCCTCTATAGTGACGTGGTCGTGGTGACGTCCGATAATCCAAGAACTGAAGATCCCGGGGCAATCATCGAGGAGATCGAACCGGGTGTCAAAGCCGGTCTCAAGGAAGCGGGGCGCGGGCGCTATTTCATTCGACCCGACCGGCGGGAAGCGATTGAAACGGCGGTGAGGGAGGCCCATCCCGGTGACCTCGTGCTGATCGCGGGCAAAGGGCACGAAGACTATCAGGTCATCGGCACGACCAAATATCCGTTCGACGATCGAGTGGTAGCGCGGGAAGCGCTCGAAACTCTGAACAACTAAGGTGGCGCTTTTTACGCTTGGAGAGGTCGCGATTATTACGAAGGGTCGCATGAGAACGAGCCGGTCGGAAGATCTGCGCAGATCCGTCCGTCGGGTTTGGGCCGATTCCCGAACCTGCCGCTCAGGAGATCTGTTTGTGGCGCTGACGGGGCCGCGATTCGATGGGCATCGCTTTGTGGCAGATGCCCGGAAAAAAGGAGCCATCGCCGCGCTTGTCCGGGAGGGATCATCGGTACTGGAGGGCGTTCCGATAGTGCAGGTGGATGATACCTTGCGGGCTTTTCAGGAGTTGGCGGCCGCTCATCGGCGGCGATTCGCGATCCCCGTCGTGGCGGTCAGCGGCAGCAACGGGAAAACGACCACGAAAGAGATGATCGGCCGAGTTCTTGCAGAACGCTTTACAACGCTTGTGACGGCGGGGAATTACAATAACCACATCGGAGTTCCGCAGACCCTGTTCCGATTAACAAAGCGCCATCAGGCTGCGGTCATTGAGATGGGGATTAGCGAGCAGGGCGAAATGAGTCGGCTCTGCGAGATTGCTGCCCCGACTCATGGCGTGCTGACCAATATCGGACCGACCCATCTCGCAACACTCGGGACGATTGAGACCGTTGCGCGGGCAAAGGGCGAATTGCTCAAGAGCCTGCCTGACGGCGGCACCGCGATTCTCAACGCTGACGATCCATTCTTCGAGCGACTCTCGAGTTGGGTGAACGGTCCCATCCTCTCGTTCGGATTTTCACGGAGAGCGACAGTACGAGCGCTGCGAATGCAATCAAAAAATCCTTCATCATCAACCGTGTGTGTGGGGCTCTCCGGACGCAAACATGGCTTCACCCTCCATCTCAACGTAGCCGGACGTCATAACATTGCGAATGCCCTGGCCGCCGTCGCTACCGGTACTGCGCTCGGCGTGGGGGTCGCCCGGATTCAAACCGGACTGGCCCGCTATCGGCCGGCAGCCATGCGATCGCAGGTCCGGCACTGGCGAGGGGCCACGATCCTCAATGATTGCTACAACGCCAATCCAGCTAGTCTCAGTGCCGCTCTCGAATGGTTGGCGGAGGTCAAAGGGGCCGGCCGGGGTTTCGCGGTCCTTGGTGAGATGCGCGAACTGGGCGGGCAGGAGGCAGCCGTCCATCGCGAGATGGGGCGAGTGCTGGCTTCTCGCGCCGACTATCTGATGACGATGGGGAGATTGGGCGCCGAGCTTGGCGCCGGGGCTCTTGAGGCCGGAATGATGGCGGATCATGTGGTGGTCGCGAAGGACCACGGAGAGCTTGCCGGGCGGCTCCGGACGCTTCTGCGAAAAGGAGACGTCGTTCTCTTGAAAGGCTCGCGGGCAGCCAGAATGGAACACGTGTTGGAAAAGCTATAGAAACGCCGCTCCGCCGAGACGTCGCGGCTACGGAAGCCGCAGGCGCTGGCGAGCAGTTCGGGGGTCGCTCGTTGCTTTATCTATTACTCTATCCGCTGCATTCGCAATTTTCGATCTTCAATGTCTTTCGCTATCTGAGTTTTCGAATCATCTACGCGGCGATTACCGCGTTTTTGATCGCCTTTGTTCTGGCCCCGCCTCTCATTCGGAAACTGCAAAGTTACGGCATAGGGCAGAAGATCCGTGAAGAAGGCCCGCGCCGCCATCAGGTGAAGGGCGGAACGCCGACGATGGGCGGCGTTCTGATTCTCTTCGCGGTCATGATGGCGACGTTGCTGTGGACCGACCTCACGAGTCCCTATGTCTGGCTGGCGATGTTCGCAATGGGAGGGTTCGGTGCGGTCGGCCTATGGGACGATTATCTCAAGTATTCACGCGGAAAAAACGAGGGACTGAGCTTCCTACAAAAGCTCGTCGCGCAAGCGGCGGTTGGCATCGCCATCAGCGGATTTTTGTATTACCTGCCGGCTTATTCCACCAAACTCAGCGTGCCCTTCTTTAAGAGCTTCACGCCCGATCTGGGACTCCTGTATATCCCCTTTGCCTTGCTCGTGATCGTCGGGGCGTCGAATGCGGTCAATCTCACGGATGGTTTGGACGGTCTGGCCATTGGCCCTGTGGTGATCGCATCCATGGCCTACACGGTCGTGGCCTATATCTCCGGCAATCGGATATTTTCCGATTACCTTCTGATTCCGTATATCGAAGGTGCTGGCGAGTTAGCGATTTTCACGGGATCCATTTTCGGGGCAAGTCTCGGCTTTCTCTGGTTCAATACCTATCCGGCCTCCGTCTTCATGGGCGATGTAGGGTCTTTGCCGCTGGGCGCGGCTCTCGGTACCGTGGCGGTGATCAGCAAGCAGGAGCTGCTGCTGATCCTGGTCGGCGGGGTCTTTGTAATCGAAGCCTTATCGGTCATTTTTCAGGTGGCATCTTACAAGTCGCGCGGGAAGCGGGTATTCCTCATGGCCCCCATACACCACCATTTTGAGCTAAAGGGCTGGGAAGAACCCAAGGTGGTGGTTCGTCTATGGATCCTGGCGATCCTGCTGGCGCTGTTCAGTTTGAGCACCTTGAAGTTGCGATGAGAGGCGCGATGGGCAACGGTCTTCATCTGGATCTAGAAGGCAAGCGGGTGGCGGTCATCGGTTTCGGTCGGAGCGGGCAATCCGCTCTCCGATTGCTGCACGCCCTGGGAGCTCACGTCTCGGTCGCGGACCAGAAGCCGGAATCGGAGCTCACCGGAATGTTTACTGACGTCGGAGGATCGCCTGCCGGGGTCTTTGGTGACGGCCAGTACGAACGGGCCTTGCGCGGATCGGACTTGGCATTGATCAGCCCGGGTGTCCCGGTGGCGCTGGAGGCGCTTCAAAAAGCGAAGGCCGGCGGCATCCCGCTGATCGGCGAGCTGGAGCTTGCATCACGATATCTCACGGGCAGGCTGATCGCCGTCACCGGCACGAATGGAAAGAGCACGACGGTCAGCTTGATCGGCGACCTCTTGCGCACCGCCGGGTTTGATGCCTTCGTGGGGGGAAACCTTGGCACGCCGCTGGCGGACGCCGCGCTCGCCTCGGTGCAAGGGCACAGATGGGACT
>VBON01000091.1 GCA_005877525.1 Nitrospirota bacterium | reverse complement strand
TGTCCCCATTTGAATAAGCGCTGCGCTTTTCAGCCCAAAGTGTTCCACCGTGCCCCGGCCGTCGCGACCCATCACCCCCGTTCCATGGGCATCGTCTACGACCAGCCGAGCGCCGCTTGACTCAGCGACGGCAAGAAGTGACGGGAGTGGAGCGAGGTCGCCATCCATACTGAACACGCCGTCGGTCAGGATCAGCGAGGGCGTGGGCGTATCCCGTTCGAGCAGGCGACGTAGTTGGGAAACCTGCCGATGGCGAAAAATCCTCAGCGGGAGCTTGCAGAGCCGGCTCGCGTCGATCAAGCTGCCGTGGCAGAGGCGATCCGCGTAGATGATGGATGCCTCTTCGGCCAGGGTCTGAATCAAGCCGAGGTTAGCCTGGTAGCCGGTGCCGAACACGAGGGTGGCCTCCGTGCGCTTGAAGGCGGCGAGCCGTTCCTCCAGTTCGACATGGGGTGGAAACGTGCCCGAGATTAACCGAGATGCCCCGGCTCCCACTCCGTAGCGCCGGAGGGCAGTGATCGCCGCTTCCACGACCTTGGGATGGGTGGCGAGATCCAAATAATTATTGGAAGAGAACAACAGCACCTGATGTCCCTCAAGTTGGACTTCCGCCAGTGGCGCTGAGTGGATCGTGCGAAGCCGCCGAAGAAGAGACCGTCGTGCGAGTAGATCCAACCGGGTACGGTACATAGGATGAAGCCTATACCCTCGAATTCCCGCGCTGTCAAACAGTGAACGTCCGTTTGACATTCCTCAAGGCGTGCGTATAAGGTCCGAAGTCTAAGCGCCCGTAGGAGCACAGAATGTTCAAGATCAAGAAGGAAAAGCCCTCAACCATGAATCCGGCTCAGATGGTGGGTTCCATGGAGCAGTTTGCCGATGCCGCCCGGGAGCATTGGACGTGGTTGATCGCCGGGGTTGCCGTCGCCGTGGTCATCGCGGTTGCCGTGGCGGGATATTTCTGGATGTGGCGCCAGGAGGATCGCGCGGCGGAAGATCTGTTGCATCAGGGCATGCGAATATTTTCTCAAACCTCTCCGGCGGCAGCGCCGCCCCGCCCCGAAGAGTTGCAAAAGGCAGTAGAAACATTTCGCAAAGTGGTCGCCGAGTATCCCCATAGTTCGGCCGCGCCGCAGGCAGCCTATATGCTTGGAAACGCTCTGAGTGATTTAAAAGACTGGAATGCCGCGGCGAAGGCCTATGAGGATTTTCTCAACCACTATGGGGATCAGAAAATCCTCGTTCCCCTGGTCTATCAACGGTTGGCGTATGCGCAACTTTCTCAAGGAAAAGTGGACGACGCGGAGAAGGCGTTTGTGACAATCACCCAAATTGCTGGCGCGCCCAATAAGGACCATGCTCTGTATGAGCTTGCTCGAATCGATGAGGTTTTAAGCCGCCGGGAAGGCGCCTTGGCACACTATCAGGAATTACTCAAAGACCACCCGCGTTCTCCGTACGCGGAAGAGGCTTCGATCCGTATCAAGACACTTGATGCCAAAAAGACCTCGGCCCCGCCTTCACCGACGCCGTCTCCGTCGCCGGCAACACAGGCTCCGGCACCCAAGTAAAGGAATCAGCAAAGAATCGACAGTGAGTCGCCGAAGAGCTTAACGGGAGGCTTTCGCGAGGACTTGGGGTTTGCCCCGTCCGGGCTTGCCGGTGGGGAGCCAATCGGGTGATTTGTGGGGGCGAGCCTGTCCAAGGCGAGACAGGCCAAGCTTGTCTTTCCCGCGTGCCCGCAACAGAGGGCGTTTGGCATCATGATATACCGCCGGATACAGGGCCTGGTAAGTCGAAAGATTCGCAAACATGGTCGCCTTCGTCCCCACTGGAACCTTCAGGATGTATAGGGGATCGGGGGGGGTCATATCCCGTCGGAGTTCCGGATTCAGGCTTTTCATTTCTTCAAAGGAAACACCGGCGGCTTTGGCCGCGGCCTTCAAATGGACTTGGCGCGTGATCGCCACCTCCTCGTATTCGACTGGCGTCTGCGGGAGAATATTGAATCCAAATCGGCTTGGATCCTTCGCGATCTGGGCCGCCGCCACAAAGCGGGGCACATATTCTTTGGTTTCAGCCCGTAAGAGCCTCGTATCGAGCAAGGACCAGAAGTCAGCATCTTTGATTTTCAGGCGGGCCATCGACCGCCCTACCTTGCCTTCTCCGGCGTTATAGGCGGCCATCGCCAAAGGCCAGGAACCGAAGAGCTGATAAAGATCCCGCAGGTATTGAGCGGCTGCAAACGTCGATTTAACCGGATCTCGCTGCTCGTCCACCCAACTGTCAACGCGCAACCCATAGATTTTCGCTGTAGGCTTCATAAATTGCCAAGGGCCGACCGCCTTTGCCCGTGAGACCGCGTTGGTGTTAAACCCGCTCTCGACCAGGGAGAGAAACACTAAATCGACGGGCAGCTTGAACTCCGTAAAAATGTTCTGCACGCTCGGTCGATACCGCTCAAATCGGCTGAGCCATTGCTCAAATCGGTCCCGGATCTGATAACTGAAAAATTGCACATGGCGATCGACCTTGGCCGTCCGTATCGTCGGGACGTTCAAGTCAAGATTCCCAATCGCGTCCTGCAACATCGGCACAGCCGTTGGAGGAATACTGACTCTCTCTTCAAGGGCCTGCGGGTCCAGAGCGGAGCGGCCTGACGGGGACGATTCCGCGAGCTCAACATGTTCAAAAGTAAGGCTGTTCTCCAGCGCGTCTGTAAAGGACGCCGCGGGAGAAGTGGAGGACAGAGTGGCGTCCAGTTGATATTCCGGCGCGAAGGCGTGGCCTTCAAGGGGCATCAGAGCCACCCCCATTACTGCGATCGTTGAAATGGCCAGGAACAGGCGCATGGTTCCTCCGCTGGGAAGTTACTTTAAAGGATCGACTGAGTGAAAGCAAGGGAATCGCCGTCTTTCGGCGAAGTCATGCCTGTTCTGCGGCCAAGAGTGCCCGAGGTCCGGCATGAACACTTCCGAATTATGATTCACGCGATCACTTCCGTAGGATCTCAACCGGTTATACTTTGGCATAAGCCCTGCACACCGAATTGTGGCATTGACACACTATAGACTGCACGTTATAGTGGGCCCGCTTTTTAGGCCTTTATCGGCAGGTTTTTAGTGTTTCTTTAGTGTAGTTGGGTGGTCTTTTCATAACCAAAGTGCTGTTTTCATAACCAAAAGGAGGGCGGTGATGGGCTATTTCAGATCAGGAATGCTGGTATTGTCAGTTTGTGCCTTCATCGGGGCGGCGTATGCCGAAGAGAAAGATATTACTGTTCCGCGGGTCCCTGGTGATCAACGGGCCGCCGCCAAGGCGATGAAGAACCCGATTGCGAAGACTCCCGAGAACATCGCGAAGGGGAAAGCGATTTTTGAAGGGAAGGGCACCTGCTTTAATTGTCACGGCCTGAGCGGGAAGGGAGACGGCCCGGCCGGCGCAATCCTGAATCCTACGCCCCGGAATTTCACCAACCCCAAATTCCATAAGCTTCGGACCGATGGGGAAATGTTCTGGGTCATTAAGAACGGAAGCGCCGGCACCGGCATGGTGCCTTTGATCGGCACGGCCGTCACCGAAGAGGAAGCCTGGTACGCGATCACCTATGAGCGGACTTTCGACGGGAAACAGTAAGACCACGCACCGTCATTTAAGGGCAGGCGCCGTTGACAGGCGCCTGCCCTTTTTATTTCCGTTTCGTGCGAAGGGCGAACCATACCTTCATGGCGGTCGCCAAGCGACGCCATGGAGGGAGACTGATGCGTGACCCGAATACCTGATAGTGGGAGGCCTCGATCTGTTCGAGGATGAGGTGGTAAATCGCCCGCATGATTTCAGCGGGCAGGAGCATCGGCCGCTCGGCCGACGTCAGGGCGTTTTCGGCCCGAGCGTAGTATTCCCTCGCACGCTGGCATTCGAAGGCCATGAGCTCTTTGAATCTGGAGTTGTACACCCTGTCCAGGATGTCCTGCTCGGAAACGTGAAACCGCTTGAGGTCTTCCTGGGGGAGGTAAATTCTTCCTCTGGCGCCGTCTGTGCTGACGTCACGCAGGATATTGGTCAGTTGAAAGGCCAGACCGAGGTTGATCGCGTACGCTTCCGATTCAGGTCTGAGCGCTCCAAAGATCCTCAGGCAGACGAGACCGACCGCCGACGCGACCCGATAGCAATAGGTCGACAGCTCTTCGAACGTTTGGTAGCGATGGACGGAGAGATCCATCTCCACACCGGATATGATCTCGTCGAAATAGGCCTGCGGAATGTTGAACCGCCGGATATGCTTCGCTAAGCACGCCATGATGGGCGAGGGGAGGCTGGCCGGTCGCAATGGACTGCTCCGATAGATCTCTGCAAGCTCCGCACGGCGGGCGGCGATAGTCTTTCGTGGGTCGGATCCGGGAACCGGCTCATCGACGATGCTGTCCACGTCTCGGCAAAATGCATACACCGTGTACATCGCCTCCCGACGCTCTTTGGGCAGGAACAGAAACGAATAGTAAAAGTTGCTCCCGCTGCTTTTGGTGAGGGCCGTGCAGTACCGCTGACCGTCTTGCGCCGTCATGTTATTCGTTGCGCCCCCTCCGGGAACGCCATGCCAAAGCGACTGGGATGAAAGAGCCGCGCCAAGAGTTCCAGGCCATTGACCAGACGAGGACCGGGTCGATTGAAATAGGCCGGTCCTTCGACGGCATAGACCTCACCGTTGCGCACAGCTGCAAGGTCCTTCCAACCCGGGCGCGAGGTGAGCCGATCAAGTTCTCTTAACGTGCGCGTGATCCGGAAGCCGCACGGCATGAGAATCAGAACGTGCGGAGCAGCGAGTCGCACATTGTCCCAAGTGATCTCGTGGGATTCGGTCCCTGCATGGGCTACGAGATCCACCCCGCCGGCAAGCCTGACCAACTCTGGGACCCAATGTCCCGCGCTAAAGAGCGGGTCCAGCCATTCCAGGCAGACGACAGGTCGAGGCGGCGCCGCGGCAACCCCCGTACGCACCTTTTCGATACGGGCTTTTAGCTCGAGGATCCAGCCGGCTGCAGCCTCCCGACGACCTGTGGCCGTGCCGATCATTTCGATGTCTTGAAAGACATCATCCAAACTAGAGGCGTTCAGGCTGAGGATATGAGGATCACCTGGTATTTCCGATAGCGCCCGCTGAAGCTCCTTAGGAGTCACGGCGCATACGCCGCAGAGATCCTGCGTAATGATCAGGGTAGGGTTGATCTGGCGCAGCAGGATCTCATTGATTCGATAAAGAGGGCCTGCGCCGCGGAGCGCCGCTCGCACCTGTTGATCGATATCCGCGCTGCTGCTCTCCTCGGGATCCACGACGCTCTGGATGATCACCGGCTTGGTGCGAATCTCAGGCGGATAGTCGCATTCATGACTGATCGCGACGAGCTCGTCCGTCAGGCCGAGACCGGCCACTACCTCGGTGGCACCGGGAAGTAGAGAGCAAATTCTCATCGCCGCTCAACTCCAGAATCGCCGCTCAAGGGCGGATAGATCATAGCCTTGTAGCGTGGAGGTGACCGCATCCGCGAGGGACAATTCGGTTGCCGGGAAGGTGTTTGAAACGGCCAGGCATCGCATGCCGGCCGCATGGGCCGCTTGGATGCCGGGGATGGTGTCCTCAATCACGAGACATTCGGAAGCCGTTACCGGTGATTGCCTGTTGAGTACGGCCAACGTATGCAGATACCCTTCCGGATCCGGCTTTCCGTTTTGGACGTCTTGCGCGGCCGTGATGTGTTGGAACTGCTTTCGGATACCGGCGGCCTCCAGGCTAAATTCAATTTCATGCCGGAGCGCTCCGGAAACGATCGCAAGCCGATAGTGTTGAGCGGTCATGGCCACGAAATCCGCGATGCCGGGATAGACGCTGAGATTGGTCTTCAGGTGTTCCAAAAGCAGCTTGGCTTTCCGTTCGACCAGGCACTGAATCATGGCCGCGGTCACAGCAGGGCTGTGATCCGAGAGCACGGCTTGAAAACAACCCTTGTCGTCCAACCCGACATACTTCGCATAGTAGTCCCGCTCATTCAAGGCGAGGCCTTCCTCGGCCAGAACCTTCTGGAACGCCTGCAAGTGAAGCGGTTCCGTATCCACCAGCACGCCGTCAAAATCGAAGAGAATCGCCTTGAGCATTCCGAATGATCTCGAACGCACGCCCTCGCAAAAAGGCGAGGGAGTATACCATATTTTCGTAACCTGGAGATGGGGGAAGGTACGGTTGCGCTAACTGCTGAGTGATTTCATGTGGTTGCGCTTGTGCTTAGTGATTCAGACGAGGCATCGTTTGGCTTCGGCGAGAGGAAAGAGCGGGAAGACCTTGCGGGCTTCCCGCTCTTTCAGCGGCAGAGCCGCTCTGAGCTAGCGCTTCGAGATTGATTCCGCGTGCGCCATCGGTGCATTGCCTCTGACGACCACCACATAATCGCCGACCACGATGTTTCCGGGGCCCGCGGTAGCGCTATCGCCAGCGATCCGGTGATCCACGCCATTAATGTCCCGCACGACATAGGTGTTTCCATCGATCGCGACGACTTGCCCTTCGAGAGCCTCCCTGCCATTGAGCTTGTAAATCATTCTGGGATAGGCATACGGACGGTCCGACGGGGGAGAAACCACGCGCGCAATAACCTTGTCCCCGGGGGTCAAATTGCCGTCCAGCTTGGTGGTGCTATCGACATGGAGGCGAACATCCCGGCCCGAAAGGTCGCGAATGACATAGTTGTCGCTGTTGACCCGCAATACTTCACCTTCAATCGTTTGGGGGTGTGGAAG
>VBON01000090.1 GCA_005877525.1 Nitrospirota bacterium | reverse complement strand
GATGCCGGCTTCCTGGATGGGCGCCGGTGTATCAAAATCCGGTTCCCCTGAGGCGAAATCGATCACGTCTATCCCGCGCGCGGCCATCGCCTTGGCCTCGGCGGTCATGCTGAGCGTCGGGGAGGGCGAGATCTGGCTCACCCGCTTGGCGAGCTTCATAATGACGAGCTCTTGAATTTGGCGATCAGGTGGCGGGCCACGTCCGGATGCAGGTCGTCGCCGAGATCCCCCCCGAAGCGGGCGACTTCCTTGATGATGGTGGAGGTCAAGTAGATGTACTCCTGGCTCGGCATGAGGAACACCGTCTCTGCGCTCGGATCCAAATTCCGGTTCATCAGCGCCACCTGAAGTTCGAATTCAAAATCAGATACCGCACGGAGCCCGCGAATGATGGCGTCTGCCCCCCGGTCGCGCACAAACTGCACCAGCAGCCCGTGAAAAGGCTCGACCTCGACGCGGGGCAGTTCTTTCGTAACAGCCCGCACCATCTCGACCCGCTCGTTCAGATCGAACAGGGGGTGCTTTTGCGGATTGAGGGCAACCGCGACGTACACCTTGTCGAAGAGCCGCAGGCTGCGTTTGATGAGGTCCACATGACCGTTCGTAATCGGATCGAAGGTCCCCGGATAGACGCCGATCCTCATACCGGACCCTGTGGCGTTTGAGGTTGATAGACCGAGAGGATGCTATCACCGTGCCGGTAGGATTTTACAAAGACGAGACGACCGACCCGGACCGGTAGCTGGACCTTGTGAAAGTGCTCAATAACTACCACTCCGTTGACAGCAATAATAGCATCGCTCCCCAATAATGGCAACACACGCCGCTCGTCAATGGCGTGATACGGGGGGTCGACAAAAGCGATGTCGTAGGGCTCACCTGACGGCTGTTTTAGGAAGCGCGAGGCGCTCATGGCCCGAACGTCCGCTAAGTGCGCGTATCCGCAGCGCCGAAGATTGGATTTGACTATGCGATAGGAGGCCGGATTGGATTCGACGAATGTCACGTATCCGGCGCCTCGGCTGAGGGCCTCGATGCCGATCAAACCGGTGCCGGCATACAGATCGAGCACGCGGGCACCGGGGATCCGGTCGGAGAGGATATTGAATAACGCGGCTTTGACGCGACCGGCGGTCGGTCGCGTACCTGCCGCTCGGGGACCGGCCAGTTGGCGCCCTCGCAATGCGCCTCCGAGAACTCGCATACCTAAACTGTAGCCTCTTTCCGAGCGTTTTGACAATCGAAAATCTGCTTGACTATCATGGATCGACGCTCGTAAGGTGTCGCTCCAGAACAGCCAGATGACCACGAAGAAGCAGGGAAAGTCACAGAGGGGGATGGCTGGAGTCGCTGGCAGGACGAAATCGAACGTGCTAAGGAGAGATAGGTTCCGGAGCGTTCGCCGGAGGTTGCTTGCGCTGATTTTCTTTGATGGTCGGGTCGACCATCGCGCCGCAATTCAAGCATTTCCAGGCATAACAGACCAGGAAGTAGTCAGACAACCGCTCCTGGACCATCAATCCTTTGCATTTGGAACAGTGCATACGGCAACCTTAGCCGAAATGAGAGCAATGGAGATGCCGAAAATATCTTTTCAATTATTTCGCCGGGTTGGGCTACTTCTGGGCCGTAGGCCTGTATCTTCGGGATCTATGTCTGTGTCAAAAAAGCCTATTGGCTGTGGGAGAGGCTACACAGAGGCCACAGTCGAGGAGGCTCGTGGGAATCGAATCTTGGCCGGCGGAGGAACGACCGCGCGAGCGACTCTTTCGTTACGGAGCCGACACTTTAACGGACGGCCAGCTCCTAGCCATCGTGCTGGGAACGGGCCATGCCGGCGATTCGGCGTTCGATCTTGGAGTGACTGTTCTCAATCAGCACGGTGGGTTGAACGGACTGGACCAACAGGGGATCCGGGAGCTTTGCGCGATTCCCGGCATTGGACCGGCAAAAGCTGCCGCGATCAAAGCCGCGCTGGAAATCGGCAAGCGGGCCATGGCGGCTCCCTTAACAACCGGGCGACGCATCGGTTCGAGCGAGGATATTTTTCGACACTATCGCCCATTGATGCGGGGCCTGCGACGCGAAATCTTCAAGGTGATTCTGCTGGACGGCAAGAATACGATCATCAAGGATGTCACCGTCTCGGAAGGGAGCCTGACCCTCAGTCTTGTGCACCCGCGGGAAGCGTTTGTGCCGGCAGTGCGGGAGTCGGCCGCCGCCGTCATCTTTGTGCACAATCATCCGAGCGGCGATCCCGACGCGAGCCCCGAAGATCGCGCCTTGACGGAACGCCTCGTCTCAGTGGGGGAACTGGTCGGGATACGGGTTCTGGATCACGTTATCATCGGAGACCGCCAGTACCTCAGCTTTGCCGATCAAGGATGGATACGGGCGTAGCGTCAACCGACTGGAGGAACAGTCGCAATGCCTGCACATAAAAAACAAATCCGAGGGAAGAGCGCCACGAAGAAGGTTGTAAGCCCAAAGAAAAGCGCCCCTCCTGCCAAGGCTGCGAAGGCAGTTCGCGTCGAGTCCCCGCCGCCAGCGAAGAGTTCCGGGGACGTGGGTGCGCATGTGCGGCGCCTGACCGGTGAGGTGGAGACTCTGAAGGCGGAGTTACGGAAACGTCCTAGCGGGACTGGTCAGGAAGCATCTTCTCGCCGCGATCTCGACAAGATACTTGCCGATCGTCTCGCCCGTTTGGATGAAAAGATCGAATCGCTTTGGGGCCGGGTAGCCGACCTCGAAGAACATTTCGAGGGAGAGGGCGGAGGCCGGACTCGCGAGCCGGATTTTGACGAAACACCCGATCGCGATTTCTACGAGCGTTAGCCAGCAACCTGCATTCTGCGTCTTGCCTGCAGTCTGCATCTTTTTCCGACCACATTAAGTATAAATACGTAATCATCTTCCGTTGACTCGGCAAAACGGCCTATGCTACCGTGATCGGCATGACTGCCCCTTGCTATGCCCCAGATTTCAAGCGCTTTTGCGCACTGGCGAAGTGCGGAAACCTCATTCCCGTCTTCCGGGAAGTACTGGCCGACTTTGAAACTCCTGTGTCGGCCTTCGCAAAGATTGATCAGGGGCCGTGCGCGTATCTGTTGGAAAGTGTTGAGGGCGGGGAGAAATGGGCGCGGTACTCGTTTTTGGGCAGCGGTTCGCCCATCCTTGTGCAGGGGAGTGAACGCGAGCTCGTCCTGTCTGATGGGTCCCGCAGTCGTCGCATTCCGGTGACGAAGGATCTTCTTGCCGGCCTGCGGGAGATTATGGCGGAGTACCGACCGGTCTCCGTGCCGGGTCTCCCGCGGTTCTGCGGCGGAGCGGTAGGGTATTTAAGCTATGATGTTGTCCGGCAATTCGAGCGCCTCCCCTCACTTCGCAAAGATGCCCTGGGTCTACCCGATGTCAGTTTTCTTCTGACCGATACCTTAGTGATCTTCGACAACGTTGCGCAGACGATCAAGGTCGTCGCCAATGCCCGGCCCGCGGAAGGTGGACTCCGAAAAGCCTACGATGAGGCGATCAGCCGCATCGAAGCGATCATCGGCCGCCTCCGGACGAAACGTCCCGCTGTCGCGGGGCCTTCGAAGCGTCGCCGGCGGCCCCTTATCTTCACCCCCAACATGAGCAAAGCTGACTTTGAAAAAATGGTGATACAGACGAAGCAGTACATCCAGGCCGGAGACATCTTTCAGAGCGTGCTTTCTCAGCGTTGGCAGGCGGCGCTCGGCGCCCGACCCTTCGATATCTATCGGGCCCTTCGGGTCATCAATCCTTCCCCCTACATGTTCTACCTAAGATTTCCCGAGGTCGAGCTGGTGGGGGCGTCGCCGGAAGTGTTGGTTCGCTGCGAGGATGGGGTCATCCAACTGCGTCCGATTGCGGGCACCCGTCCTCGGGGGAAGACGGAAGAGGAGGATCGGGCGTTTCGGGAAGACCTGCTGGCGAACGCCAAAGAGCGTGCGGAGCACGTGATGCTGGTGGATCTCGGCCGCAACGACGTAGGCCGAGTGGCGCACCCTGGCTCGGTGCGCGTGAAGGATTTCATGGTGGTGGAGCAGTATTCTCATGTGATGCATCTCGTGTCGCAAGTGGAGGGGCGGCTCGCGGCGGGCAAAGACGCCTACGATGTCCTACGCGCCTGCTTCCCGGCTGGGACCGTCTCGGGAGCTCCAAAGATCCGCGCGATGGAGATCATTGAAGAGTTGGAACCCTCGCGTCGGGGACCCTACGCCGGGGCGGTCGGCTACCTCGGGTTTTCCGGCAATCTGGACACCTGCATCAACATCCGCACGGTGGTGATCAAGGGTCGCCAGGCCTACATTCAAGCGGGAGCGGGAATCGTGGCCGATTCCGACCCCGAGGCGGAATACCAGGAGACCTGCAACAAGGCCCAGGCGATGAGGCGGGCGATTGAAATGGCTGAGGCGGGCTTAGACTAAGCCGTGGTGTTGGTCATCGACAATTACGACTCGTTCACCTATAACCTGGTCCAATATCTTGGCGAACTGGGCCAGGAGCTGAAAGTTGTCCGGAACGACGCCATGACCGTCGATGAGATTGCGGCACTCAAGCCGGAGCGCATTGTGATCTCGCCGGGGCCATGCACGCCGAAAGAAGCAGGGATTTCCGTCGACACCATCAAACGTCTGGCGGGGGCCATTCCGATTCTCGGTGTCTGTCTTGGTCATCAGAGCATCGGAGAAGCATTTGGCGGAGAGGTGGTTCGCGCCGAACGTCTGATGCATGGCAAGACGTCAATGATCCGTCATGATCAGCGAACGGTCTTTCGCAATCTGCCCAACCCGTTTGAAGCGACGCGCTACCATTCGCTGATCGTCCGGCGCGAGACGCTCCCCTCGAGGGAGAGATCATGGGCCTTCGCCACCGCACCCTTCGCGTCGAAGGCGTGCAGTTCCATCCGGAATCCATTCTGACCCGTCCCGGCAAAGAACTTCTCCGTAACTTCCTGAGCCTCTGATCGCGCCAGCCATGATCAAGGACGCCATCGCCAAACTCATCGAGCGGCAATCCTTGACCGAGACCGAAGCGGAAAGTGTCATGCTGGAGATTATGGAGGG
>VBON01000089.1 GCA_005877525.1 Nitrospirota bacterium | reverse complement strand
CCTTTATCTTGAAGCGCATGGTTAGAATCTTCATCGCACTTTCCATTCTGGTGTTATTCAGCCCATCCAAAATCTTCAGGAACTGATCAGGCTTCGCGTTGTAATCGGCATTCAACGAGGCAAGCTGTTCATGAAAGCCCCGAACCTCCTGATTGGACTTTCTCACCTCTTTGGCGATGTCCTGAACCATCGCTTGGACCTGCGTGGCCTTTTCCGGATCCTTTACGTTCTGCTCGACCAGTTGTTTGACCTCGGGGACGACTTCCTGGAAAGTCGGCTCTCCATGACCTCCCGGCCGTCCCTGGTGATGCCCGCTGCAGCCCGCGGTGGTGAGCAACACAAGAGACAATAGGATGAGCAGGACTTTGGCGTGTTTCATTGGTAGATCCTCCCCGCAGTTGAACTAACACCGACGATCTCGCTTGCACTTTCTAGCGCACTTCTCAAAGAAAGAAAACCGCTAGAAAGTATGGGGCCCGTTGACCCACATGGCCGCGATCACTAGAATTGCCCTTTTCGCATCCTGCGATTCACCATGGAGACCCATCATGACTAGCCGGATCTCGACTCTCTTAAAAAAAGACGGCACCCTTATTTTCCCGGGCGTGTACGACGCCCTGAGCGCCAAGCTGGTGGAGCGCGCCGGCTTTCCCCTGACCTTTATTTCAGGGTACAGCGTAGCGGCAACGCAGCTCGGGCTGCCGGACTTCGGCTACCTGACCCAGACTGAGATGGTGGGCGCTGCACGCCGCGTCTGCGCCTCCGTCAAGATTCCCATTATTATTGATGCCGATACCGGTTATGGCAATGCTCTGAATGTCATTCGCACAGTCAACGATCTGATCGATGCCGGCGCCGCGGGCATGTTCCTGGAAGATCAGATCTGGCCCAAACGATGCGGGCATATGAAAGGCAAGCGAGTGGTTCCCGGCGATGAGCATGTGCAGAAGATCCGGGCTGCAATCGACGCCCGGGGCAAACGGGACTTCTTCATCGTAGCCCGGACTGATGCGCGCCAGGTCAATAATCTCGCGGATGCGATTGCGCGCTGCCACCGGTATAAGGAGGCCGGCGCCGATGCCCTGTTCGTTGAGGCCCCTCGCAGTAAGGAAGAGTTAGCGACGATCGCCAAGGAGCTGCCGCCTCCGCTGGTCGCCAACATGTTGGAAGGAGGCGTGACACCGTTGCTAACGAAAGATGAGTTGAAGGACATTGGCTTTCAACTCATCGTCTGTCCGTTGACCGCTCTGTACGCCTCAGCGAAAGCCATGCAGGCCATGTTCAATCTGATCAAAGGCGCCGGAACGACACGCGACGCCCTCGACCGCCTGCTTACCTTCCAGGAATTCCACGAGATAATTGATCTGGAGGCTTACTACAAACTGGCCGAGCGCTACAAAACGGACGAGCCTGCCGGTACGAGCTAACCGCTGAAAAACGATCCTTCCCACTTAAGGGGCATTAGGGTCATTGGTTTTTCCCCCGCTGAAGTCTTAAGTAGACAGAGCAAACGGTGGACTATCTGTGCTGATGGAGGATCCTATGTTTACAGTCACCTCAAAGCTGGCTTGGGGACTAACGCCGCTTTTTCTATTTTCGATCGTGGCGGGGTGCGCTCCGGAGTATCGAGCCGCATCATCGAAATCTAAAATGGACTACTGGGCCCCGAAGGACCCTTGGCCCAACCAGAAGGAAGGGGTCTGCTGTTTCGTCTATAAGGACCCGCCACCGGAAGAGACAGTCGTGGCTACGATCGACCGGGAGCAGCCGAATCGAGATCTTGAGAATATGAAAGCTGCCCTCGCCGCTCAACAACAGGAAAACGCGGCTCTCAAGCAACAGCTCCAGGCTGAACGGGCAGCGAATTCTGCCTTGAGAGCGGAAAAGGCTGACCTCGCAAAACAACTCGACACAGCCAATAGGACTGCCCAGGCAGAGCCCGCTCTTCGCCTCAATCCGGCTAGTGAAGTAGTCAAAGGAGGGCGCCAGGAGTCGCAGACCGCGCTTCAGGATAAATCAGCTCAGGACGAGCTGGCCAAAAAGTTGGAAGAGACCCGGGCTGCTCTTGCGCAGAAGGCGGCGCGGGAAGCGGAGATGGAGAAATCGATCAAATCCATGGAGCAGGCATTGAAGTCGGAGAGCGGCGAAAAGAGCGGTACGGTTCGACGAGGCGAGAATTCCTTCACCGTCGAGGTGGCAGACCGCATTCTGTTCAACTCGGGCTCGGCCAAGATCAGCCCGAAAGGAATGAAAGTGATAGAACGCATGGCCGGATCCCTCAAGGAGGGTAGCGGTAAGATTATCCACGTCGAAGGTCACACGGACGATGTTCCGATTCGGAAATCACCGCCTCCGCGGTTCCTCACCAACTGGGAGCTGTCCGCCGCACGCGCGGGGAACGTAGTCCAGTATCTCGAAAACGACGGCATCAAGCCGGACCAGCTTTCGGCCGCTGGTTACAGCTTTACCCGGCCCCACGTTCCGAACCTGGACAAGGCATCCCGAGCCCTTAATCGGCGAGTGGAAATCATCGTCATGCCGGCACCGCCTGCTCAAGCGATGTTGCGGCGAGACTAGTTAAGGAGCTTCTACAGGTAATTAATAGGGGGGTTCAGGCTGCTAGTTTATTTCCGTACTGCGCCGAACCACTGATAGCGGTAGCGCGCGATGAGGCGATAGACGAGGTAGGCGAGCGGACGGAGCAACGGCACGCCCAGCATCGCTGCTAAGACGCGTCCGCCTCGAAGCCCCGGGAGCAACGGGAGGAAGGCATCTAAACCGCGGCGAATGCGTCCGTTCGGTTCCACGAGAAATGCCGCATCCGGCCGGCCGGGCTTGTAGTCGGCGCCAAGCCGGCATGCGGCTTCCTCGCTTTGATAGGGGACAAACCGTACTTTTCGATCGGCCCCTAAGCGCTCGATCCCTTCCTTCGCGGTGACACATAGCCGACATTCCCCATCATAGATGAGGGTTTGCTCAGATTGCTTCTCGAAAGAATCCTTTTGCATGCCTGATGTTTACGCCCCGAACTGCTTTCGACACCATTGGACAGCCTCTTCGATCTTCTCCGGTCTTTGAAAGTCTACCGTCCTCTGAAACGTCGTCGCCACGTATTCCTCATTCATTTCTGTCGTCTCCTCGAAGCCAGAGGCAAGGAGGATCTTCCGATGTTTTGCCACCGCGGGCTGTAAATAGTATTTCGCCTGCTTGGCGACCTCGTCTGTGCCCAGGTCTTCCGGCGTTCCTTCGGACATCAGGAGCTTGATCTCATCAATGGCCATGCCCATCTGGCACAGCAGGCGGCCGTCCGGCGTGACCTCCAATAGCCAGCCATCGACTCCTAAATCCATCATCAACGCGCCCCCAGGTTCATGTTCGTAAAAAGAGGGCAGGCTGCCGCGGAGGCGCGCGCGGACCGCCGCCCAGTCGGCGTCCGAAGTTTTCATTGATACGTCGTCTGCCATGCTAAGTAATCTCCTCGTGAAGTTTCGCCGGCATTCGCACAGTCTGAATCTCGGCCTTAGAACCTGCGTTGTCTCGCAGCCGGTCGATCCCTTCGCGGCAATAGCCGAGCGGCAGCCACCGGCACTGCCCGCAGATGCCAGGCAAACCGGCCCCGGTGATCGAGCCGCGAATCCGATCTAGTATTTCGCGCCATTGGACGCGCGTTCCGGCTTGCAGACCCAGAAGAGTCAGGACATGCCTATCCTGTAATCTCATCTCCTCCTCGGAGAGAGGACCGTTGATCGCGCAGCCGGAGTATTCCCGGTGTGGGCATGCGCCGCAGACGGCATCCGGCGCGTCCACAACTTCGACCCAGGAGTCGGGATTTTCAAACAAGATCTCATGGATCCCTGCGAGATTCTCAACGAATTCGGGGCTATATCCCTTTCCGCGAAAGCCTTGTAGACACAGCAGGGTATGCGCCCGTATCCGGATCATGAGCCCCTTCCTCCAAGCTCTATTCTAAACCGCCCGCTCGCTAAAAATCTAAAAATCACTTTCCCGCTAAGGTTTGTTTGTAGCCCTGCCGTCATAAGGTTAATGACGTAGGTGAAATGTTTTATTTATTTGGCCTTTATTTATTTGGCCTTTGAGGACCTTTCTTTGATACACTCTGTGTCATGTTCGGCGTATGGAAGCGAAAATCTGCAACGCCCGATGTCACCCTCTACACCAAGCCTGACTGCCCCCTCTGCGAGGAGGCGAAGGCCTATCTCGATGAACTCCATCAAAGCCTTCCGTTCAATCTTATCGTGACGGACATCCAAAGCGATCCCAAGCTTATGGAGCGGTATGGGACCCGCATCCCGTTAGTGATCGTCAATGGCCGCGAGGTGATCGGCTATCCTCCCGAAAAGAAGTGGGTGAAGATCGCCATTAAGGCCGGTCCGCGCCTGGACATGCGCTAGGCCGGAACAAAGATCCCTTATGCCTCACAAGCGCAGCACACAAGGCTCGGGGAGAAGCTTTGAGATCCTCCCTCCCGACACCCTGGGACTCTGGAAGGGCCCCGAAAAGCCAACATCTTATGAGAAGCGGAACCGACATCGTCGGCGCCTGCGTCTTTTCATCGGTGGCTTGCTGGTGGTGCTCCTTGCCGGAGTCGGCGTTCATGTCGCGTGGAAGGCGTCCGGGCCGCTTCCCTCTGTCGACGATCACGATGCGTCAACGACGACGGATCCGCTTCCTTCTTCGGACACGTTGAGTGCAGCTCTCTCGTTCAAAAACTCACAGGGCTCCAAGGATAGCGAAATTCGGCTTGCGCCGGCCGGCGCGATTCCAAGTTCTATGTATGCCAGCACCCTGGACTCGGTTCGCATAACTCTTGACGAGGGCAAGGAGGCTGAAGCCGAAGCCAAGTTGAATACTCTCCCCAAGGAGGCATTGAACGATCGACAGGTGCAAAAGTATGCCGCCGTCCTGTGGAACAACCTCGGTGTCAAACAGCGAGCCAAGGGCATGGGCTCAGGGATGGCCGCATTCAAAACGGCTCTTGTGATCGATCAAACGCAGCCGGAAGCCTATCGCAACCTGGGACGGCTCTACATCGAGCTGAAGGATCCCGACTTAACACGCGAGTTCCTGGAGAAAGCAATTTCGGTGGTGCCTGATGATCCATGGCTTCACCTGGCACTCGCCGAGATCTTCTACAACAGGGACGACTTCGGAGCGGCGGCCACGCATCTGGACCAGGCGGCAGACCTCGTGACGCGATATCCCGACGTGCAATCGGCCGTGAAAGCCCTGTCCATCAAATTCAAAGGCGCGCAGAAAGCCGAGCAAAAGCTTCTGAACCGCCAGAGTTCTCATTTTCAGGTGAAATTCGAAGGCGCGGAAGATTACGAGATCTGGGGTCGCGTGCTCGAAATTCTCGAAGATGCCTACATAGAGATCGGTCGCCAGTTGGGGCACTATCCCTCAAAGCCTATTACCGTCGTCCTTCTTACCAAGCAGTCATTTCAGAATGCCTCGGGCGGGCTGGCCTGGTCCGATGGCCTGTTTGATCCGGTCCTCGGCCGTATCAAGATTCCCACCGCGGGAGCCCTGACCGATCAGGCTTGGTTAACGCGCGTGCTACGCCATGAATACGTCCACGCGCTTCTGCACGATCAGGTGGGCGGCCGCCTGGGCGCGATTCCGACCTGGCTCAATGAAGGGCTGGCGATGCAATTGGCCGGCGATCCCCTGCCCGACATTCCGGAGTTGATCCGCGGCGAAGTGCAGTTGATCCCCTTACCGTATCTGGAGGGACCATGGGGCGGATTTCCTCAGAAGCTGGCATTGGTCGCCTACCTCGAAGGAAACTCCGCGACGGTCTATCTCATCGACCGTTTCAGCATGGACAAAGTTCGCGAGTTGATCGCCGTCCTCGCCAGCGGCCAATCAATCGCCGCTGCGATGCAGGACCGGCTGTTCTTTCCTTATGAAGAGTTCCAGCGCCGGTGGATCGACAACCTGAACGAGAAGCTTCACGCCGGTAAGACCTGATCTACTGATGAGGACAATGATGCGAAAAGAGCATGGCCGGATCGATGTTCTCTTGGGATTCATAATTGTCGTGGTTGCCGTAGGATTCGCCATCTACGAATTCTGGGTCAACGAGCACGCGCTCCAGCCGGGCATCACCCAATCCCCGGCGAAATCCCTGATCGATGGCGCTAGAGACAAGGTGAACGACGCCATCGAAAAGGACATCAGCCGGATTCCCGCGGACGACTCAACTCAGCCACCTGTTCAATCGGACAAGTGAAGAAAGTTTAGGCTGTCGCGGCGAGGGGCAAAGGCGCTGTCTCGGCAGCGCCAGGGCGGGCGGGTGCAATAGGGCCGGACCAGCGAGCTTAATTTAGAGGAGTGTACCGTGAGAGTACTGCTGCGGGGACAGCAAGGCGGCATTGGCATACTCCTGAGTGTGCTGCTGGCCGCTCTGGTCCTGTTCGTGACCTATCAGTTTTGGGTGAAAGGGCAACGCCCGCCAGTGCCCGTCTCGCAAGCTCCCGCAATCCTGACAGGACAGGTCGAAACCACCACTGCGGACCAAGCCCTGACGGTTACAGAAAGTGTGCACGAGGCGGCCCCCAAACCTGAGGCTCCGCCTACTCTCCCAGAACAGGTTCAAATCCCATCGCCGATTATTCAAGCCCCACTGGACTCGATAGAGCGGCCAGTGGTGGCGCCTCCCGCACGTCAGCCCGTGCAAGTTACTACTCGGCCTCTGCCAATCAAAGAAGTGAAAAAATCCGAGGCTTTTCCAGAGGCCAGCCGGCAGATTCCAATATTGCTGGTTTCACGGATGCCCCCCAATAATCTCGGCATGTATACCGCCAACCCGGGCGCCCTGTTCATGGCGGACATGGTCGTGAGCCATGAGCCGACCGGAAATGGGCAAGTCGGCACAGATGGTCCTTATGGCCAAAGCGTGCTCGCCTCGCTGCATAATGCCGTCCAAGCGGCAAGTTATGCCGTGGGCTATGACGTCCGGTTTCTAAGGGTGCGATTAATCGGCCGGACAATGGCAGGCGTGGCCATCCAGATGGAAGGCCCCAGCGCTGGAGCGATCATGGCGGTCGCTGTCGCATCGGCCCTGCTTGGCGATTCTATTCGTTCCGACATTTGCATGTCCGGAACTATCAGAGGGGACCTCACGGTGGGCCCGGTGGGCGGCCTTTCAGACAAGATTGCCGGCTGCCGCCAGGGCAATTATCGGGAATTGATCGTTCCCTACGGACAAACTTCCATGGATCTCGCGCTCAAAGGCCTGAGCACTGAGATCAAGATCACTGAAGTCAACACCTTCGCGGAAGCCTACGAAGCCGCCACCGGGCAGTCACTACGAAGACTGTAACGTAAGCGGCGCTCGCTCTGTTCTCCCCCTGCTAGATCCCAGCCACTTGACACAAGGCTTCTCTGGGCAGAACATCGCGCGCATCACGCGGCTACAGGCCGAAGGAGGGGAATCCATGCCGAATTTCTCGATTAATGTCTTTGCCCTCGTGGGCGCGGCAGTAGCTAAAATGGCGCTGGGCGCTTTGTGGTACTCCCCGGCGCTGTTCCTGAAACCCTGGCTGAGGTTGACGAGAACGACGGAGGAACAGATGAAGGAGCGGATGGCCCAAGCCCTGGCCGTGGACATTCTTGGAAGTTTTGTGATGGCTTTCGTGTTGGTTCAAGCCATCCGCTATGCCGGAGCTGTGACCGTGCCCCACGGAATGGCGGTGGGTTTCTGGACCTGGCTGGGATTTGTGGCGGTCTCCACCATTGGCACTGTGACCTTTGAAAGGAAGCCATTCAAATTATTTTTGCTGAACAACGGCTACACCTTGCTTTCGCTTTTGATCATGGGCGCCATCCTGGCGGTCTGGGGTTGAGCTCCATGATGGGAATGCCGGTAGGCACGAAAAAGTCTTTCCATATATGGCGGGCGCTTCTGCGCGTGGGGTGGATGGCAGTGCTCCTGGGTCTTACGATGGAGGCCATTCTCGTCGCGCTCGCGGCCGGCTTCGGGAACCTGCACGGCGCGAAGCCGATTGTCGCGGATGTCGTGCAAAAGGTTTCCTGGTCGCTCGTCGTATGCGTGGGTCTGGCCGTCGGAGCCACGGCGGAGAAGAAGGCCCGCGGTCCGGCGCTGGGCCTCTCGGGCCTGATTGCCGCGCCCCTGGGGTTCATGGTGGCGCGCTCGCTCCACAAGGGTGCGATGCATGCGCTCGGGCTGGCAGGCAGCGCCAAGCCGGGGCTGGCGCTGGTACTGATCGCTGTCGTGAAGGCAGTCCAATACGGCAGCTTCGGCCTGACGCTCGACTGGATTGCCAAGAAACCGTGGGGAGGGCTGGCAGCGCATCTCGCGACGGGATTGGCGGTTGGAATTATCTTCGGGGGCGGACTGCTCGTGTTGCAAATCCAAGCCGCGGCTCAGCCGCCCCCGCTGCCTGCGCTCATCTCCGGCGCCGCCAACGAGTTTCTGTTTCCGGTCGGCTGCGCGTTTGTGATTTATATCTCGAAGGTGATGCGACTTCGTGTAAACGCCGAATAACGGCTGCACTAATCCAAGGAGGAACGCCATGGCAACGTACTTTATTCTCATCAATTGGACGGATCAGGGGATCAAAAACATCAAAGACTCGCCCAAGCGTGTGGACGCGGCCAGGAAGGCAGTCAAGGACTCCGGGGGCGACCTGAAGGCGTTCTACATGCTCCAGGGAAGGTACGACGCGGTGCTGATTATGGAGATGCCCACCGATGATGCCTTGGCGAAGTTTCTCCTGAAAATCGGCTCCCTTGGAAACGTCCGGACGAGCACAATGCGTGCCTATACAGAAACCGAATACCGAAAGATAATAGGAGAGCTCGGATAAGAGGAACAGGATGCGGGTCCTGTCACCGAGCGCGGGATACCCATTGCTATCGGGGTGGGTCCTGTCGCGGAGCAGCCCCGCTGAGCGGCGTCTTTCGGCGTTGCAGCCCCGCAGACTCGCCTGTAGCCGCCTAGCTCATCGGTGCGCCCAGCTCCGCGCCACCCACTCTAACTTGAAACCGGCCGAACGCCGTCGCAGCGCCGCGGACTCGGCTGTAGGCCACACGCTAATGCGAGAATCATCCTCGCTCATGTGGGGAGAGAGGCGACGGCGAAACGCCCCTTATTTGAAAGGAGAATTCCTATGCGTTACTTCACAACATGCTTGTCGAAGATAGCCACATTTGTGTGCACGCGGGGCGTCCTTGTGGTTGGACTGGGATTGTCCATGGCATG
>VBON01000088.1 GCA_005877525.1 Nitrospirota bacterium | reverse complement strand
TGAGATTCCGGACCATCTCAAGCAGGCACAGTTGTTCTATCGCGACTCGTGCAACGTGCCGCAAGCCATTCCTCTCGGTGAGCGGTTGGCCGATCAGGTCAAGGCCGATGTTGCCCAGGTGTTTGAGAAGATTGTGGAAGCAGACTCCAAGGAGCCGGTGGACGCCGTGCTGACGGCCGCCCTGGATACCGGGGAGTTGGACCTACACATTCCTCGCCGCGAGATCGGGGAGTACCCGTTAAAAGTGCTGGTGCGGTTGCGGCTCACGGTTACCGATACCGAGGGAAAAGTGCTGTATAACGAGGCCATCAAAGGCGAAGGTAAATGGAGGGTGCAGACCGACGGCACGGCTTGCACGGTGCAAGGTCTCATGTTGCCGGTGACGGAAGCGATCGAAAAGCTCTCCGACCGGGAGGTGGAAAGCTTGACGCAAGCGGTCAGGATTCGCGATGCCGCGATCAGGCTGCGTGCCCGCCAGGAGATGCTCGCCGCAGGAAAGGCTCCCGCAGGAGCCGGTCCGGGAGTGAAGGGCGGCGCGGAGGCGCCCGGACTGAGCTTTCGCGCCTCGTTGGAAGATGAGAATCGAAACCAAATCCTCGATGGCGGCGAGAAGGTCGTGGTCCGCGTGGAAGTGTCCAATAGCGGGCCTGGGGTGGCGCGGGGCGTCGCGGTGGTGTTGTCGGGGACGCCGGCACTGGTGAAAGAATTTACGACCCCGACATTGCTCGGCGACATCCAGCCGGGCGAGAAGAAACAGGTGGCCATCTCCTCGACGTTGTCATCTTCCCTCCCGGATCAACAAGCGGAGCTCATTGTGCAGGTCACCGAGGCCAATGGCTATGGCGCGGCGACCCGCAAACGCTTCGTGGCGATGGTCCAACCCGGTCCCGGTAGCGCGCCTGCGGGGGATTCGGTCGAAGTCCTGTCGGTCGATGTGGATCAGGTCCCGACGAAAGTCGCGGGGTTTGAGCGCCGCACGTCCTACGCCGTCGTCGTGGGGATCGGCAATTATCGGGAGCCAGAAGTGCCTCGCCTGAAGTACGCCAAGCGGGATGCCGAGACCGTCGCGAAATACTTAAGTGCCGTGGCCGGATTTCCGGTCGAGAATATCCGCGTCCTGACCGAGGACCATGCGCTGTCCGCAGACCTTCGCGACAGCTTCGAAGATTGGCTCCCACGCAAGGCTCAAGCCTCTGGAATTCTGTTCGTCTATCTCGTCGGGAACGGCACCGTGAATGCGGGAGGCGACCCGGTCCTGTTGCCCTACGAGGCGACCGCCGCGAATGCCTCCTCCCGGGGGTATTCCATAAAGCGACTCGAGGAGGTGTTGAATCGCTTGCCATCCCGGCTGAAGCTGATTTTTGCCGATCTCTCCTTCCAACCCGGCAAAGGTCAACCGGAGGCCTCCCCGACACGGTTGGTCTGGGAGGACGGAAAATTGCAGACCAAGGGGAGAATTGTGATTGTGGCTTCAGCCTCGGTTGCCTCTCCCAGCCTTTCTATGGACGCCGGCCAGCATGGCGCATTTACCTATCATTTTTTGAAAGCCATCCGAGGCCAGGCGGATATCAATAAAAACGGGTGGGTGGATTTGGGTGAGGTGCTACGCTATTTACGGGATCAGCCATCCCCCGACGGCGCCGAGCGTCAGTCAGGAACCCAGGTGGCGGTTTTCCCAGAGGTGGATCCCCAAGGGCCGCTCGGCTCGTTCCCATTAGCGAAGATACGCCAGAGTCCCCTTAACTAAAGCCGCTCCCCAGCCGATAGATGATATAGGAGCAAACCGACCCAGAGCGCCTGTCGTATGTCTGATGCCGCTACCCTCTGTTCCACGCTCACTGCGAAGCTCGCAGGGCACAATCTTCCTGTCATCCGCCAGACGTCGGCGAAAGTCATTGCGCTGCTGTCGTCTAAGAACAGCGACGTGGATATCATCGCCGAGGCCATTCGCAAAGACCAATCGTTCATGGCCCGGATTCTGAAAGTTGCGAACAGCGCGTATTACCGCCGTCGCGGCGACACAATTACGAGCATCACCCGGGCCATTCTTCACGTCGGCTATGCGACAACGCGCGACATCGCCTTGGCCGCGGAATATGTGGAGTTCGCGCACAAGCGGCAGGCGACCGGCGTGAACCTGCACCGGTTGTTGGCCAAAGCCTTCGTCGCCGCGCACCAGGCGAGTGCGCTGGGGGCTGCAGTGCGATTGCCTGATCCGGAAGTGCTCTTTACGAGTGCCTTACTGGAAAGCCTCGGCGAATTCGCCTTGGCGTCATATCTTCCGGCGATGTTCAAGGAAATCGGCTATGTGGCGCGCGAGGAGGGACTGCCGTACGAAGAGGCGCATGTACGGGTGACGGGAATGAGCTCCCATGCCGTGACCATCCTCATCGCCACCGCCTATCAACTCCCTGAAGACCTCATCGCGCCTGTTCCCGATTGGGACGCTATACCGGCTTGGACGGTGGCGGACCGGCGCCACGCCGTGGTTCATCTGGCGAACGGTTGCGCCGAAAATCTATTCGCGAGCGATTCGCCGCTGCTCTTGGAAGACTTCAACGGGTTCATGACGCGGGCCACGGCCGCGCTGGGGCTCGAGGCCTCGAAGGTCGCAGCGCTCCTCACTGACGCATTTCAGAGGGCCCTGGAATTCGCGGCGACTGTCAAACTCGATCGCAGTTGTTTCGCTTTCGACAAACTTCCCCGAGACACCGCTCGACAAAACTTCGTTCAGAACTGTACCGAGCTCATCAAGTCGGCCTGAACAGTGAGTCGCCGCGCACCGGCGATTGACAAGCTCTCCATAAGATGAGAAAGTTCGTTACGCTCCAATCGAGCCGGCGTAGCTCAGTGGTAGAGCAGCTGATTCGTAATCAGCAGGTCGGTGGTTCAATCCCACTCGCCGGCTCCAGACCTATTCTTCGGTAGAGTTTCCTCCCAGAAATCCTAAAAAGCGCAAACGGTTTTCCTTAATCTCTTGGTGTACGATTCCCCCTGGTGTATGCTTTCCCTCAATGTTGAATGAGTTGGGTCGTCTCCTCGTACTAGCGGCAGTATACTTTTTAGCTGCTCGCTTCGGGCTCGCTCTCGCATTTGCCCATACCAGCATTTCCCCCGTTTGGCCTCCAACAGGCATCGCCTTAGCGTCGACCCTGATATGGGGGTATCGCGTCTGGCCCGGCATCTTGCTGGGAGCTTTCATGGCGAATGCGGTGCTGACTCCAGTTGCGTTGCCGGTGGCGGCGGCGATCGCGCTTGGAAATACCTTGGAAGCCCTCACCGGGCGTTTTCTCGTTCAGCACGTCCTGCAGTCTTCCTATCCGTTTGACCGAGCGGATCGATGTTTCAAATTCGTGCTCCTGGGCGGCTTGAGTTGTGTGGTCAGCGCGACCATTGGAGTGGCCAGCCTCTGTCTGGGTGGGTTCGCAGCGTGGACAGATTTCCCGTTTCTGTGGGGCACCTGGTGGCTCGGCGATACCACCGGGTTGTTACTTGTCGCCCCTTTAGTCCTCGCCCTATTGCACGGGGAGAACATCACTTGGAAACCAAGGCGAGTGATCGAAGTCTTGGCTTTGCTGGTGTCCGTTCTGATCCTGACAGATCTGGTCTTTGGCGGATGGTTTCACATGCAGGTCCTGCACTATGCCTTGGCCTTCACTCTTCTTCCCTTCTTCATGTGGGCCGGCTTTCGCTTCGGGCTCCGGATCGCCATGTCCGCCATGTTGTTCGTCTCAGCCGTAGGAATCTGGGGAACCATTCATGGAGTGGGGCCGTTCGTCCGCGCGGATCTCAACGAATCGCTTGTGCTGCTGCAATCGCTCATCGGCGTGTGTGCCGTCACGATTTTGGGGATGACGGCGGTATTGGCGGAACGAAACGAGACAGAGCAGGTCGTGAACAGCCTGAATCGCATCCTTCAACAGCGGGTAGGAGCGGGAGCTCAAGAGCTAACCGCAGTCCTTCGCGCCTTGAAAGACAGCGAGGAGCGCTTTCGCCTGTTGGTAGATAACGTGCAAGATTACGCGGTCTTTATGTTAGATCGAAATGGCTGGATTGCTAGCTGGAACATCGGCGCGGAACGGATCAAAGGGTATCAGGCCACGGAGATTATTGGCAGGCACTACTCGTGTTTTTATACACCTGAAGATGTGGTAACCGGCAGACCGCAATCTAATTTGATTGCAGCAGCAGGTGCCG
>VBON01000087.1 GCA_005877525.1 Nitrospirota bacterium | reverse complement strand
GTCGCTCATTTGGTAGAAGCCGGCGAACCGGAATCTGCGGGCAGCTTCACGGTAAATACGGCGCCTTCTCCAGGCGTGCTGTCGACGGTGACCTCGCCTCCATATCCTCTCACGATCTCCCGGACAATATGAAGTCCTAATCCGGTGCCTTTCCCCGGTTCTTTCGTGGTGAAGAACGGATCGAAGATTCTCGCCAAGTGATGGGGCGGAATGCCAGGGCCTGTATCCTTGATGGTCGCTAAAATATATCCGTCAAAGCTCTGTGTTGTCAGTGTCAGAGTTCCCCGCCCTTCCATCGCCTGGACGGCATTGCTTACGAGGTTGAGGAAGAGTTGGAGAATCTCGTCCGGTCGTCCACGAATCGGCGCCACCGAGCCATACTGTGTAACGACCGAGACATCATCCTGGATAGTAGTACGCCGAGCCATTTTGACTGCTTCCGCTAAGCGCTGGTTGATGTCAACTTCATCGAGTGTTTCTGATCGCGGCTGTTGCGCGAAAATATTAAGATCGCGAACGATGTCGGCGATCCGCCGCCCTGCCTGGAGGATGGCATCGGCGTATTTACGAATGCCCTCGTCGCGCGTCTCGTCCCGAACGTGTTCTGAAAACCCCATCATGATATAGAGCGGATTATTGATTTCATGGGAGATACCGGCGACGAGCGTGCCAATCGTTGCCATCTTCTCCGTCTGGATCAAGTGGTCGCGCAATTCCCGCTCATGGTGCGCCAGACCGCCTAGTAAGCGAGACGCCATCTGGCCCAACACTTGGGCATGGTCGGGCTTATGTAGCTGAAGATCGGTGTCCATCGCCGGATCGTTAGTGGCATTGATGATTAAATCCGGAGGGTGCTGAGTGAGGAGCTCGCGGGTATCCGTGCCATGGGGAATCCCGAACAGTTGTGCGAAACGAAACCCCGGGGCCTGCGGGTCGATATCCGTAATGCCGACGACTTCGACGCCCCGTTCGCTCTTCAGGAGTTCGAGCAGGGAACTGCCGACGGTTCCTGCTCCGACGACCACGATTCGAATCTTGGAGGAACCGCCCATGACACGCCAATGACGGGATGATTTACCACCCACCCCGCGAAGGCAATCCGCCTGATGGCGAACTAACCCTTAAGCGCGATGCGTTGTTCCATCGCTTTCGCAACGACAGCGAGTAGCTTCTCCGCTTGGATCGGCTTGGCCACGTAATCCACCACACCCTGCTTGAACAGTGACACGGCCATATCAGTCTCGGGAAATCCGGTGATGACCACGACGGGGACAGATGGAAATTCCTTGCGAAAGAACGCGATGGCTTCCACTCCGTTCACTTTAGGCATGCGGATATCGCATGTAATCACGTCCACCATCAGCGGATTGTCGTCCTTCCTGAGCATTTCAGCCGCCTTGCCGCCGTCTTCAGCCTCCACGACATCGTAGCCGGCTTTCGTCAGCGTCATGCGAACCAGGTCTCGAATATTCTTTTCGTCATCGACGACGAGCACCCGGCCTTTCCCTGGCGTATCTTTGGTATGCAATCCCCACGGCATACGTCGACTCCTTTCGTAAGAGGCTTAATCGTGAATCTTTTTTGCGTATCCTAATAAAACCTGGCTCGATAGTCAAAACCTTAAAATGCCATTGAAAACTTGACAGATTCAGACCGAACTCGCTTCATGCGGAAACTTGCCCGGCCCGATCAGCCCGATTTCGAGTGCATAGCGGGTGAGATCCGCACGGGTTCGCAGTCCCAGCTTTTCTGCCAGCCGCATCCGATAGGTTTCGATGGTCTTCACGCTAAGGCAGAGGCGATCCGCAACCTGTTGGTTAGTGTATCCTTGGGCGACTAGCGTCAGAACCGCTTTTTCCCGTTGGCTAAGAAGACTCCTGGGGTCGCCGGACCGGCTGGGTTCCTTGCTGGGTCGGTTGAGCAGGGCTTCCTGTATTGCGCCGCTGGATGACGCCAGGTCCACAAACATCTGCCCTCGATGAACGGCCGTGATGGCGGAGATCAGTTCGGAGTCCGCCGATTTCTTCACGACATAGCCGGACGCGCCGGCAGCAAGATGCCGTATCGTCATGCATCGTGAGTACTAGGATCTGGGTCTGGGGAAGTGCCTGCCGAATCTGTTCAATCGCCTGGATCCCGCCCATAGCCGGCGTCGTAATGTCCATGACGACGACATCCGGCTTGGTCTCGGTCGCCTGGCGCACCGCTTCCAGACCATCGCCGGCTTCCGCCACGACAATCATATCCGGCTGCGTGTTGATCAGCATCCGGAGTCCTGCCCTTAGAACCGCATGATCATCCGCAATGACGACGCGAATCTTCTGCATGGGTTTCCTTCGCTAATGGGATCCTCACCTTGATTGCAGTACCCTGGCCCGGCTTGGATCGAATTGTGACCGTGCCGTTTAGGAGTGTGGCCCGCTCCTGCATCCCGTGCAGTCCCAGGCCTTTCGATGTGCCCGGCGTGCGCAAGGCTGCCTCGACATCAAATCCCGCTCCATCGTCTTCGACGAGCATTTGGACGGAGGCATCATCCTGTTCCACGATGATGCGGACACTGTGTGCTGCCGCATGCTTCACAATGTTGGTCAACGCTTCCTGAATAATCCGGTACAGCGTGGTTTCAATAAAGAACGGCAGGCGGGCAGCGCCGAAGCCTTTGGTCTTGAGATCCACTGCGAGCGCGTAGGATTCGGCATATTCCGCCACATATCGCTCCAAAGTTGCCAGAAGGCCGAGGTCATCCAGCACACTCGGCCGCAGACCCCAGGCCAAGCGACCGACTTCATGGAGAGCTACCGAGGCAACCGCCCGCAATGATTCCGCCAAACCTTTGGCCTCTTGCAACGAATGCGCGGCCTCAAGAGTCTTTAAGCCTACGAGCAGCGCCGTCAAGGACTGACCGGTCTCGTCATGCAACTCTCTGGCAATCCGACCTCGTTCCTCTTCTTGCGCGGAAATCACCTGCTCCAAGAGTCGCGAACGGATCTCCTCGGCCTTCTTCCGTTCCGTGATATCAGTGAAGGTGACGACAGCGCCTATAATTGAGCCGCCTTCGTGGATGGGATTGGTGATGTATTCCACCGGAAAGCTTCTTCCATCTTTCCGCCAAAACACCTCGTCGGCGGCCCGATGGACCCCGCCCTCGCGGGCCGACGATAAAATGGGACACGACTCCTCGGGATAGTGACTGCCATCCTCCTTCGAGTGGTGAGCCACTTTGTGGATCGGTCGACCGAGCAGCTCATGGACTTCCCAGCCGAGCATTTTCGCCGCCGTGGGGTTTACGAACGTCGTGTTGCCGTTTCGATCCATGCCGTAGATCCCTTCCCCCGCCGAATTCAAGATCATTTCATTTTGAACGCGCAGCCGTTTCAGGACCTCCTCGGCGTGTTTTCGGTCCGTGATGTCCGTCAGCACCCCGACAAAATGTGTGACCTCCCCCATGGGGGAGTGTATCGGCGCGATCATGACGTCGTTCCATCGCGCTGACCCATCCTTTCCATAATTCTTCATCACCACGCGGCACTCGCGGTTTTCACGGAGCGCCCGGCGAATTTCAACGAACGCCTTCGGATCCGTATCCGGTCCCTGGAGAAATCGATAGGTGTATCCGAGGATGTCTTTTACGGCATAGCCCGTAAGACGTTCGAAGGCGGAATTGGCGAAGATGATGGGACTTCCGGCTTGCTTGGGATCAGTGATGAAGATCCCGTTGCTGCTGGCCGCAATGGCTCGATCACGGAGCTGCAACGCTGACTCCGCGGCCGTCGCCCGCGCACACTCCTCCTGGGATTGTCTCCATTCCGCCCTCAAACGCCCGGTTATCCAGAGCAATACTCCGAGGAGGGGCAAGACCACCACGATCCCTGCCAGCCCGAGCATCCTGAGAACGGTCCGGATCGGCATGAGAATCGTGCTTCGGTCCATGCGCACCAAAATCCGCCAGTGCAGGCCCGTAAACGTTCCATACCCTTCGGTCTGAGCGTAACCGGTGACGACCGGCACATGACGGCGCAGATGTTGTTCCTCCACGTAGCCTGGCTGCGCCGATCCGGTAAACAGCGCGGACGGCAGCGCCAGGTGCAGGAGATTGACCTTGCCTTGCTGCCTTAAGATCGAATCCACGATGAGGTCGCCATCCCGGGTGAGAAATTCGTACTCGATTGAATCCGACGAGCCTTGCTGTGGATGAAATTCCCGAATGGTCCGCGCGAAGATATCCTCCAGAGCCGGCAGCCCAACTCGAGTGGAGATGACGCCCAGAAATTTTCCTTGGCGATCCATAACAGGGGCGCTAAACCCTACCGCCCATACGCCGCCGGAGTCTTCCGAGACTTGCGCGTCCCGCACATGCAGTTCGCCTCGATCCCGCACATGCTGAAACCATTCCTGATCGCTGCGGTCCTGTCCGACTCTGCCAGGATCGGTGCTGACGAGGATCCGGCCGCGGGCATCGGTCACTCCTAACCACTGATACATCGGGTAGAATTGCCTAAACATGTCGAGGATGTCGTTTTTTGCTTGGGTGTCATTGCCCTGAAACACTGGCAGACGCGAGAGGATTTGGATATCGGCATAGCGCTCAAAGAGGAGGAGGTCCAGCTTGTCGGCAATGTCCGCGGCGGCCAGAGCCAGATTTTCGCCCTTTGCGGCAATCAGCCGTGCTTCAAGATAGTGAAGCGCGATGAAACCGATGAGGAGCGTGACGCTCGTCATCAGGATAATGAGATGGGGAAGCCAGGTATAGGGAGCACGCGGCTGCCGATTAAGATTCGTCTTTTGCAGGGCCATATATGCTTGTTTCACGCTTATGCGCAGCTCGCGTAGGACTGCAGAGCGGTCGTTAATGCGTCCCCCGCTGGTTTCCGTCCCTTATGCCGGCCGGCGATCTGCTCCAACGCCGACAAGAGAGCCATCACATGTTCCTGGCGCGAAGATTCACCCATGAGTCCGATTCGCCAGACTTTTCCCGCGAGCGGCCCCAAACCACCGCCGATTTCAATGTCGAATTCGGCCAGAAGCGACTTGCGAATCAGCGCCTCATCCGTGTTCTGGGGGACTGTGACGCAATTGAGAGTGGGCAGGCCATGCCCTTCCTTGGCCTGGAGAGCACAACCGAAGGTCGCAAGGCCGGCTATCAGTGCCGCACTGTTGCGACGGTGACGCGCGAAGCGGGCCTCAAGGCCCTCTTCAAGCACCAGTCGAAGGGCTTCTCGAAGCGCATAGATCATGCTGATGGGCGCAGTATGATGATACGCGCGCTTGCCCTCGGCCCAATAGTCCGCGATTAGTGACAGATCGAGATACCAACTCTGCACCTTGCGCTTTCTGGTCTTCACAACCTCCAACGCGCGGGTACTGAACGTCAGGGGAGAGAGTCCCGGCGGACAGCTCAAGCACTTTTGCGTGCCGCTGAAGCACGCGTCGATCTCCCAGGCGTCCGTTTCCAGTGGGACCCCCGCAAGGGACGTGACCGCGTCAACTACCAATAACGCTCCGTATCGATGACACAGAGCACCGAGTCCTTCGAGTGGCTGATGGGCTCCGGTCGATGTCTCGGCATGCACCAAGGCAACTGCCTTCACGCCTCTCGCGTGCCGCAGCGCGTCCTCGATCTGTTGCGGATCGAACACCTTGCCCCAGGCGGCTTCAATTTTGATCGGAATTCCTCCGCATCGCTCCACAACGTCCGCCATCCGGCCGCCGAACACACCATTGATGCCGACGATCACAGTGTCCCCCGGCTCAATCAGGTTGACGAGGGATGCCTCCATGCCGGCTGAGCCTGTGCCAGAGAGCGCGATGGTAAAGACGTTCGTCGTCCGGAATACATGGCGCAGTTGGGCTTGCACCTCGTTCATTATTCCGAGAAAGTCCGGATCGAGGTGGCCTAGCAGTGGAATGCTCATAGCCCGCAGCACTCGGGGGTGAACCATGCTCGGGCCGGGCCCTAACAGGAGTCTAGATGGCGGGGCCAGTTCGCCGACGGGACGGGGCATGAACAGGATCCTTCTCAGGTGCTTGATGTAAACAACGAAAATCGGATCAACAAGGGCGCTATTATAGCCCTCGACATTGCCTATGCCAACCGTTTATGCCAGGCACGGAGCAATTCCTGGAGGCCGATGTTATACTCCCGCCGCTGATGACGACTACACCTTCCGACGGCCTTCCTCCTTCGACTCCGAGCGATCCCGATCGGTCCGGTTCGCAGCGACCGGCGGATGCGGGAGTTCCTTCCGCGGCACGCGCGAGCTTCTCGCTCGCCGGTACGATCATCTCGTCGGTGCTGGTGGCGATGTTTGCCATGAGCATGCTGTTGCTTTCCCCCGGTACCCACATTGGGTCATTGGAGCGACCCGAGGAAGACCTGGAGCGGCTCGTCAGTCGCGAGATGGACGTGCGCCGCGCGTTGGACACGGCCCCGGCGTGGGAGCGCGCCCTGGACCGGTTTTTTGCCGGCGATGAGGACAGTTTGGCGCAATCCATCAGATGGTATGATGACCTGAGCCGAGAAGTTGAATCCCCCGAGGTCCAGCTCTACAGGGTGATCCTCTTGGCCGAAGCCGGTCGAGCGGATCGCGTCAGCGCGACCATCATTCCATGGCAGTATCAGGGAGAAGTCATGGCCCGGATGTTTGAATGGGTCCGGGCAGCTTATCTTGGATCGCCGCCGACTTCCGATCTGGGCGAGCGTCTACTTTCCGAGATTGAAGACGACTTGTCTCCGGGATGGTTTGCCGATATCCTCACGGCGCGCATCGCGAAGGGGATCGGGGATCAGGCAACGGCCGCCGCGGCCGATGGCGCGATTTTCCGCCGCGGTGTGGTTTTCCTTGA
>VBON01000057.1 GCA_005877525.1 Nitrospirota bacterium | reverse complement strand
GAGATCCAGGCCTATCGGACAACCCGGGTTCTGGGAAGCGGCGCATTCTCCTCCGAGGTGCCCGATGGCAACCTCAAGGCCCTCGACGTCAGTGTGCTGCGCTCTACTGTTGCTCCAAGCAACTTGCTTCCGCAAGCCGGTTTTAACCCGGACACGGATCGCGCGATAGATGCGAAATCGTCGTCCACAATGGGTGGTACCGGCGGGCAGTGTTTCCAGTGCTATGAGGGCGCAACGCCGGATTACAAGATTGAAACATCGGCGCCAGCCCCGAAAAAAGAGGGAGCGCCCGCGGCGCACTAAGGTCTCGACGAGACTTTTGAAGGGAAGCGATTCCGGCGGCGATCTGAAAATCGCCGCCGGTTCTTTTTTATCAAGCGATGTCTTCGTTCTCATTAACGCCGTCCTCATCGCCTGCGGCTGATCTGCGCGGCGCCCCTTCGACCACAAGCGTGATTTCTCCCTTGGGGTGCCGATCTCGCATCCGCGCCGCTAGTTCCTTCAGAGTGCCGCGCTGAAATTCCTCAAAGCGTTTCGTCAGTTCTCTGGCTATGACGGCCCGTCGGTTCCCTAGGCCTTCCAGAAGCGCTCCCAGTAATTTTTCGATTCGATGTGGACTTTCAAAGAAGATCAGGGACCCGTGGGCATGTCGCAGATCGCCAATGCGTTTCGTCCTTGCACCGGCCTTGCGTGGCAGAAATCCTTCGAATCGAAAGACGTCACTGGGCAGTCCGGAAGCCGCTAACGCTGCCAACACCGCCGAAGGGCCGGGGATTGGCACCACGCTGATCCCACCCGAAATGCATTGCGTGATCAAAAAGTAACCGGGGTCGGAGATCACCGGGGTCCCGGCATCGGAGACGAGCGCGACATCGACTCCGGAATGAAGTCGCTCTAACAAAATTGCGGTTTTCTCTTCTTTATTGAAGTCGTGATAGCTCGTGAGCGGTGTCTCGACGCCGAAGTGATTGCACAGTTGCTTTGTATGCCGGGTATCTTCCGCGGCAATGATCGCGACCGTCTTCAGGATGCGGAGAGCCCGGAAGGTAATGTCCTCAAGATTTCCAATGGGGGTACTGACCACGTACAGCGCGCCGGCCATAGGATCTCCCAACCCAGACCCGAAGGACCATGGATTCTATGCTAAGATACCCGCCCGGTCACCAAAATTCATGGAACCAATATGTGCCTGGTACGTGATAGGTGTGCGAGAAGGTGATGAGTATGGTGCTGAAGCAGCGGGTAGCATTGATCACCGGCGGTGGCACCGGCATCGGACTTGCGATCAGTGAAGCCTATCTTCGTGAAGGGGCTCAAGTAGCGATCGCCTCGCGCAACAGCACGCATCTGCAGGCGGGAACCGCTGCCGCCCGCGCGCTTGGTCATGACATGATGACCGTTCAATTGGACGTCACTGACACTGCGGCCGTACGGGAGGCGATAGAATCGATTGCCCGCCGCTACGGCCGGTTCGACATTCTCGTCAACAACGCAGGATTATCAGGAAGGACGCCGATGACCGATCCGCATGATTCTCGCTGGCTCGCGATCTTGGCCACTAACCTGAACGGCGCCTATTTCTGTTCGAAACAGGCTTTACGATTTATGAAGGACGGCGAACATGGCCGGATCATCAACATGTCTTCGGTATTGGGACGCTTTGGTGTGGCAGGGTATGCCGCGTACTGTACCGCAAAGCACGGCCTGTTGGGTTTTACGAAAGCACTGGCCTTGGAAATCGCCGGCCGCGGAATTACGGTGAATGCGATCTGCCCAACGTGGGTGGATACGCCGATGGCTCGCCAAGGGATTGAGGAGACGGCCGCGGTACTGGGAATCACGCCCGATGAGTTTCGCCGACAGGCAGTCCAGGCGGTGCCGATCGGAAGAATGCTGGCGCCGTCGGAAGTGGCCGAGCTCGCGGTCTACGTGGCCTCACCGGTGGCGGCAGGGATCACCGGTCAAGCTTTGAATATTTGCGGCGGGGCCACGGCCGGGGCAGGCGGCTGATCTCCTTCAGCAGCGCGCCTGAGAGTTGACTCTATTTTGAGCGACTCTTTATAATGCGACCTGTCGGTATTTCTTGGTCTATTTTCAACCCAGGATAGATAAAATCACTTGCGATTCGGCGGAGATGCGGCGAGATGAACGTCCTGTTCTTCGAGGTAAGCCTTCTCCTCTATTTTCTGGGAACGGCGTTGTTTCTAAGCCAACTCGCCGGCCGCTTGGAAGGGGTCTCCCAATCGGCATTCGTGATCGCCGGGAGCGCCTTTTTCTTCCATACTCTCGCGCTGGTGTCGCGGATGATCGAGGGGGGGCATATTCCGCTGACCACCATGCACGAAGTGCTGTCTTTCTTCTCCTGGGCCCTCGTGTTGGTCTTTCTCGTCGTCGAACTTCGTTATCGGATCCACATTTTGGGATCGTTTATCCTGCCGTTGGCCTTTATCTCGCTGATCTCCGCCGCCGCCCTTCCGAAAGAGATTAAGGCGCTAGCGCCGATCTTTCGAAACGTCTGGATGCACGTCACCCTCTCCTTGCTCGGTACGGTGGCGTTCGCCATTGCTTTTGTTGCAGGGCTGATGTACCTCATTCAGGAACACCTGCTGAAATCCAAACACCGCAATGCCCTCTACCATAAGCTGCCGGCGCTGGATTTTCTCGACGATCTCAATGGGAAAGCCATCTCCTTAGGATTTCCCTTGCTGACGCTCGGGATCATCACCGGAGCGTTGTTCGCTGAATTCACCCGGGGGTCCTTTCTCAATTGGAACGCGGAGCAGATCGGGGCTCTGGGAACATGGCTCTTTTACCTGGTGGTCTTATTGGGGCGGGTGACCGTCGGCTGGCGGGCAAAGCGAGCGGCCTATCTGACGGTCCTAGGCTTCGCGGGCGTGATCTTTACCCTGGTGGGGGTGCTCGTGAAAGAGCACCCGTTTGCGTGATCGAGTATGAACATCATTATCGTAGGATTGAACCATAGAACGGCGCCGGTGGAGCTTCGCGAACGTCTCGCGGTGCCCGAGTCCCGTCTGCCCGAGGCCGTCGCGAGACTCAAAGGATGGCCGGGAGTCGCCGAGGCCCTGATCCTGTCCACTTGCAACCGCGTTGAGCTGTATGCGGTCGTAAAGGATACGGCGCTCGGGTTTGAATCGTTAAGGGAATATTTTGTGAAAATCGCTCCGACGGTGTCGGGGGAAGAACTGGTTCCGTATCTGTACTACTTCGATGGTCACGACGCGATCCGCCACCTGTTTCGGGTGACCTCGTCTCTGGACTCTATGGTGGTCGGGGAACCCCAGATCCTAGGACAGGTCAAAGTCGCGTTCGACGTGGCTCTGACTCAGAAGACCACCGGAGTGGTGCTGAACAAGGTGTTGAAGAAAGCGATCTCGGTCGGAAAGCGAGTTCGCTCCGAAACCGGGATTGCGGCGAATGCCGTTTCCGTCAGCTACGCGGCGGTCGAGCTTGCCAAGAAGATTTTCCAAAATTTTGCAGGAAAGACTGTGCTCTTGATCGGAGCCGGGGAAATGGCGAAGCTCGCCGCACGGCATCTGATGCAGGCCGGGATGCAGAACGTCATGATCACTACCCGCAATTTTGAACTGGCGGTGGACGTGGCAAAGCACTTTAACGGTCTGCCGGTGCCGTTCAATGATTTCCCGGAGGAAATGTCAAATGCCGATATTGTAATTTGCTCAACGGGCGCCGCGTCCTATCTGGTCACCGCCGAGGACGTGCAGAAGGCGCTGTGGACGCGTCGGAACCGACCGATGTTTCTGATCGATATCTCGGTGCCCCGCAACATCGAGCCGGCGGTCGGCGCCGTCGATAATGCCTACCTCTATAATATTGATGACCTTCAAGGGCATGTGGAGAAAAATCTCGAGCAGCGCCGGCAGGAAGCCATGAAAGCGGAAGATCTTGTCAAAGACGAGGTAGGGCTGGTCACCCGATGGATTAAATCCCTGGAAGTGCTGCCGACGATTCTCGCCCTGCGACGCAAAGCGGACGACATTCAGAAGGGCGAACTGGAACGAATTCTGTCGCGATTGGGCCCGCTGACTCCTCGGCAACGGGAACTGGTTGAAGAACTGGCATCGGCGATCAGTAATAAGCTACTCCACGGCGCACTCGTGGCGCTCAAGGCAGAGGCGGACTCCACGAATGGCCCGCTCTTCACGGAAATCGCGCAGCGACTCTTTGATCTTGAGAAGGAAATTGAAGCCTCACAACTAAAAGAGGCCGCCGAAGAGACCAGGACCGTGTCGCCGGACGACGTCCATTGATGGACCCAGCCTCCCGAGCGCGCGTCTTCACCTGTCCCCGCTGCAAACACCAATATTGGGGCGGACCGGAGGAACAGCTTCCCGATTGCCCGCATTGCGGCTACGACCATCGGATCCGAGAAGGATTTCGGTTTGATCTGCTGTTTCTCATGGTCCTGATTATGGCCATGATCGGATTTTTGTTGCTTACGTCGTCCTATAAGGGCGGGTCCGGGTCCGGAGGTACGCGGGCATACCAGGAAAACCTACCAGAGAAGTTGCCGGGAAGGTAACACGACATTGGCTCAAGCGATTCGTCAATTGATCATCGGGACACGCGGGAGCGCCCTGGCCATGTGGCAGGCTGAATGGGTACAGAACCGACTGCGCGAACTGCAGCCGGGACTCCTGGTATCGCTGAAACGCATCAAGACCACCGGTGATCGAATCCTGGATTCGCCATTGGCGATGATCGGCGGCAAGGGGCTTTTTGTGAAGGAAATTGAAGAGGCCTTGGCGCGCGGCGAGATCGACCTTGCAGTCCATAGTATGAAGGATGTCCCCACCAGTTTGCCGGTCGGCATGGAGATTCTCTCGATTCCGGCTCGCGAAGATCCCCGGGACGCGTTGATCAGCCGGGACGGAGTTTCGTTGGAGAAGCTGCGCAATGGCGCGCGGATCGGAACCAGCAGTCTCCGCCGGCAAGCTCAGATGCTGAACGCTCGGCCCGACTTCCAGGTCTCGATACTCCGAGGGAATGTAGACACCCGACTGAGGAAACTTGATGCGGGCGAGTACGATGCCATTCTGCTTGCTGCAGCCGGTCTCCGGCGTTTGGGATTGGAGCAGCGGATCACGGAATTCTTGTCCTACGACGTGTGCTTGCCTGCCATCAGCCAAGGCGCTTTAGGATTGGAAGGTCGGGCGGATGATCGATTCGTCAGGGGCTGGTTCTCCGGCTTGAGGATCGATCCACGCGAATGGCGGTCTCCGCCGAACGGGGATTCCTCGAGCGCCTGGAGGGGGGATGTCAGGTGCCGATTGCCGCTCATGCCACTGTTGAGGACCAGACCATGACGTTGCGCGGCTTGATCGCGAGCGTGGATGGGCACCGGCTCATTCAGGGATTCTCAGAAGGACCTGTCGGGGACGCGAAAAAAATAGGAGCGACCTTGGCGGAACGCTTGCTCTCGCAAGGGGGACGTGAGATTCTGAAGGAGATCTACGAAAAACCATGAGGGTTGGAATCGATTGGCAATGAAATCGGGCAAGGTCTATCTTGTCGGTGCTGGCCCCGGGGATCCAAAATTGCTTACCCTCCGCGGCAAGGAGTGCCTGGAGCAGGCCGACGTGGTCCTGTACGATTACCTGGCCAATCCGGCCCTGCTCGAGCATTTGAAACCCGGTGCGGACCGTATTTATGTCGGCCGCCGCGGGCGAGGGCGCTATGGCGAGCAAGCGGAGATCAATCAACTCATGATTGAGCGGGCGAAGGCAGGAGAGACGGTAGTCCGGCTGAAGGGCGGCGATCCGTTCATGTTCGGCCGCGGCGGAGAGGAAGCGGAAGCTATTGCCGATGCCGGGATTCAGTTTGAAGTGGTTCCCGGAGTCACAGCGGCCGTGGCCGTGCCCGCTTACGCCGGCATTCCTGTCACACATCGCACCCTGGCCTCCAGTGTGGCGGTCGTTACCGGCCACGAAGATCCGACCAAACCGTCTCCTACGCTGGAATGGGATCGGCTCGCATCGACGGGCGGCACGGTCGTGTTTCTGATGGGCCTCAAGAACCTGCGGGCCATCGTGGCCCATCTGACCGCATGCGGGCGCTCGGCGACTACGCCCGTTGCCTTGATTCGGTGGGGTACCCGGGCTGAGCAGAAGACCATTGTGGGGACGCTGGCCGATATTGTGAAAAAATCTGAGATGGCGGCTCTGGAGCCGCCGACGGTGATTGTAGTCGGAGAGGTCGTGAATCTTAGGGCCAAACTGAACTGGTTCGAGAACAGACCGTTGTTTGGCACTACGGTGCTGGTCACGCGCCCGCAGGAGCAAGCCTCAGAGTTTGCAGACCTGCTTACAGCATACGGCGCCTCCGTCCTGCCATTTCCGACCATCGCCATTGTACCGCCGAGTGATTGGACGTCAATGGACCGCGCCATTGCCGAACTGGGCCGCTACGACTGGATCATTTTCACGAGCGTTAACGGCGTCCGTTATTTCCTGGAGCGATTGGATGCCGCCGGGCGCGATATCCGGGCCCTGGACGGTGCCCGGCTTTGTGCGATCGGCCCGCGTACCGCGCAGGCTCTGGCGGCCGCGCGCTTGAAAGTCGATCTGCTACCTTCGCGGTATCAGGCCGAGGGAGTGCTCGAGGCATTTCAACAGGAAAAGCTCATTGGAAAGCGGGTTCTGATTCCGCGAGCCGAAGTGGCCAGGGACCTCTTGCCGGATGAATTGCGGGCGCGGGGAGCCGAGGTCATCGTAGCGGTCGCCTACCGGACTGTGCGGCCCGAAGGTGATCTCGCGGCACTCAAGGAGACTCTGCGACAGGGTCGCGTAGGCGTGGTGGCATTCACCAGTTCATCCACCGTCAAGAACTACATCGAGTGCTTCACCAATGTCGCGGAGGCGCGGATGTTGA
>VBON01000056.1 GCA_005877525.1 Nitrospirota bacterium | reverse complement strand
CGCCGCCCGCTTGCGCTCGAAAATCTTCTGAGAGGTCCTGTAGTCCTTCACAATGAACGTGCCGGCGCCCCCCGCGCACCGTTCGGCGTCTCGCATCTCGACGAACTGGACGCCCGGTAGGCGCTTGAGGAGTTCGCGCGGCTGGCTGCTAACCCCCGCCGCTCGCAGATGACAGGAGGAATGATAGGTGACCTTCTTGGGCACCGAGCCCAACGGCGCAGTCCTGAGGCCGGCACCGCAGAGAAACTCCGAAATATGCCGCACCTTTTCCGCGACGGTCTCCGCCCGGCGGCGGTCCTGGTTTGAGAACCATTTCGGATAGTCCTTCAGCATCAACGTGCATGAGGCGCAGCCGGTTACCACGGTCTCAAAGCGCTCGAGCGATGCGATATTGAACCGGGCGCACGCTCTGGCTCGGTCCACATGGCCGTAGGTTTCGATCGGAGTGCCAGAGCAACGCTGGCGCGGCAAGACCGGGTCGATGCCATTGCGGCGCAGCACCTCGATGACCGAATCCCCCACACCGTCCTGAAAGTAGTTTGCCGCGCAGCCATGAAAATAGGCGACGCGTCCCGAGTGACCGTGCTCTTCTGTCAAAGCTGCATGGCGCTCCCGTAACAGATGCGCGGCCAGGCGCGGCAACACCATGTCAGCGGGTAACCGGGCCGTCGCCGCCAGTTGGTGAAGGATGGGGCTCAGCGCATGCTCCAACAGGCGGCGGGGCAGCGGTCGGTCCCACAGGCCCTGCGTCCCTGCCACGAGCTTGAACAGCGGCTCGAAGATCCACGGTTGCCCCTGCAAGGCGAAGAACATTCCCGCTAGCTGATTGGGATGCTCCGCACGCTTCTTGAGAATAAGCTCCGAGACGTCCACCCCTGCCGGACAGACCGTCCGGCACGACTTGCAATTTACGCACGCCTCTACCACTCGCTTTGAATTCAGATAGTTGTATCCCGGCGCCGTCACGATCTCAAACCATCCGCGTGAGCTCATGTCCTCGGATTGAAAGACGTCATAAACCGGGCAGACAGAGTTGCACTTCGCGCAGGTAGCGCAGGGCTTGGAGAGGCGCACATAATCGATATGCTCCGTAAAGGAGGTGTCACTGATCTTCACGCCGGGATTGAGGATGTTCTTCGGATCAAACGCCGCCTTGACCCGCTTGAACAAATCGTAGAGTTCCTCGCCAAAAGCGCGCCGCACGAACTCCGCGCGCACGCGCCCGTCCCCATGCTCGCCGCAGATCGATCCTCCAAAACGTGAAATGACCGTGCTGTGGATGTCTTGATAGCCGGCCACCATCCGCTCGAAATCCTTCGGATCATTGAGATCCAGGAGCGGCACGATGTGCGCATTACCGTTTCCGATATGGCCGAAGATGGCGACACTAACGTCCTGCCCTTTAAAGAACTCGGAGAGGTATTTCACCAACTCAGCGATCCGATCGGCGGACACCACCACGTCGTCTACATAATTGATGGGTTTCTTCTTCTGATCATAACGGTACAGGGTCGGGTACAAGGCGTTGCGCGCCTTCCACAGCTGTTCTTGGTGCTCCTTTTCGACGGCAATGGTGGGGTCCTGGCACAACCGATATTTGCGGCATACTGCCTTCACGGCCTCGAGCATGGCGGCAATGGGTTGGCCGCTGCCATCGAACTCGGCGAGCAGTGTCGCTGCGGCATCCGCCGGGACGCCATGGGCCGGGCGGCCGATCAGGTTCAGGGTGTTGGCATCCATCACCTCCAGCGCCATGGGGGCCAACGGCAGGAGATCGAAGACCGCCGTGCCCACGTCCTCAAGGTGGCGAAAATGGATCAGCGCCGTGGCGGTCCTCTGCGGCCGCTCCACCAGCTTTACGGTCGCTTCACTGATGATGCCGAGGGTTCCTTCACTGCCGACGAACAACTTGGGCAGATCGACGACGCCTTGAATGAGCCCGTCGGCCAGGCCGAAAAGGTTGTAGCCAGTGCTGTTCTTCGTGACCGTCGGCTTTTTGCTGTGAATCAGCGCAGCATGTTGACGGACAAGACCTATGGTCTCCGCCAGACCCTGATGGCTCGCTACCAGCCGCTCCATCGCCGGATCGTCTTCGGCCAGGACTTCCGCCGTCAGCCACGTGCCGTCCCCCAGGCAAAGGCGGATCGCATGGACATTGTCTTTGACGGACCCATAGCGCAAGGTATGCGGCCCGGCCGAGTTGTTCGACAGCATACCCCCGAGCTTGCACATGTCGCGGCTGGAAGGGTCCGGGCCGAACATCAGCCCGGAACGTTCCAGCTTCTTATTGAATTCGGTGAGATTTAACCCCGGCTGGATGCGTGCCCATCGCTCTTCGACATTCAGCTCGAGGATCTGCCTCATGCGTCCGCAGTCGAGAATGATCCCTGCCCCGACGGCGGAGCCCGTGAGATTCGTCCCCGCCGCCCGAGGCGTAATGGGCACGCCAGTCTCCAACGCATAGGCTAGTGTCGCGGCGATATCGTCCTCGGTCTCGGCCAGCACCACCGCCTTCGGCACCATCTTATAGATGCTCGCATCCACCGAGTACGCCGTGATCGTGGGGAAGTCGTCCTTGACCTTGTCGGCCCCCAGCCTTCGGCGGAGGTCTGACCCGACACTATGGGATCGTTCCGGCAGGATCAGCGCGGCTGATTCACTCATGAGGAGTTTCAAGCAACAGTGGCATCACTGAAATTGTACGAGAGACCCCGAGTGCTGGCAAGGTAACTCAGGAGAGCCGCTGCTTGGGTTGTGAGGAGTGACCCTCTAAAGCCAGTTCGACAATACGTTCTTCGGAGAGTCCAAGGCCGTAATACTGCTGGTAATGCCGGTCGAGCGCTTCGGGATAGCCCTTCTCCGGCAGCGCCTGCTCGCGGAGGCTCTTCACTCGATCCAGAATGCCCTTCACCAGCTCAGGGCTGACCTCGACCTTATGTTCCTGAAGCAATTTGCGGTGTTTGGCCAGCACCGATTCCACTGCGGCCGCCCCACTGTGCTTGCCGAACACAAACCGCTGCTCGCCTCCGACCGATTCTTCCGAGATAAACTGATAGATCGACGGATGGATCGCGATGGCGGCGGTATGAATGCCGGATTCGTGTTTGAAGACCCCCTCCCCGACAATCGGCTCATGCGGCTGCAGCGGCACCCCGGAATAGACCTCAACCTTGCGTCGAAGCTCGGTTAAAAGATCGTAACGGAAGCCGGGGATCTCGACGCCATAGAGCATCTTCAAGACCATCACTACTTCATGCAGCGGGGCATTGCCAGCGCGCTCCCCGATGCCGTTGGCCGTCACGCCCGCATACAGGGCCCCGTGACTCAACGCCCTCACGGTGTTGATTGCGCCGAGACCGAAGTCGTTATGAAAATGCGCGGTGAGAGGAACGTCCCCGAGGACCTTCACCAGCTTCGGAATGTAGTGGTCCACGGCCTCCGGCGTGAAGACTCCGCAGGTATCCGAAAAGCACATGCGCGTCCCGCCGGCCGCAACACACGCCTTCGCCCAGACTTCCCCATACGTCACGTCCGAGCGCGAGGCATCTTCGGCTGCGAATTCCACTCGCGAGAAGCCCTGCTCGCGGGCGTACTGGATCGCACTGGTGATAAGACCGAGATTTTGCTCCCGATAATACTCGATCGGTCGGTCGAGCCATTGCTCCTCAGGATGACCGGCGCGACGCAGGAGAGTCTTGCCGAGTTTGTACTTGAGGTGCAGATCGGACAAGGTGGACAGGACCAGGACGCTCACGTCGTCGGGTTTCGCGCCGACCGAGCACACGGTGTCTACCACCGCGTCGATATCCTCTTTCAGACTGCGGCACATGGCAAGGATTTCGATATCCGCACGGATCTTGCCCTGCCGCTGAGCCGTGACGATCAGTTGGAGCGCTCGCCGGTCCGACTCCGAAACCGCCGGAAAGGCCGGGTCAATCACATGAACGCCAATTTCCGATAGAAGGCAGGCCAGCTCCAGTTTTTGCTCCGGCGAGAAGGCCACGCCCGGCATCTGCTCGCCATCGCGCAGGGTATCGTCATAAATGCGTAGCGCGGCGGGATTTGGAAACTTCAAATGCTCGGTGAAGCGCGTGGGCGGAATGGCGAGGCGCTCAAGCGGCTCTCTGAGAGTCATGGGCCGAATTGTACCTGAAGCGCCGCGGTTCTACCAGCGGGAGATAACCACCCCCTCAGCGACCAGAACTGCAGCCGGATGCGATCTAGAAGAGCAGTTTGAAGTTGGAAACCAATGCGTCCAGTCTGGACTTGAGAGGATTAGGGGTGTTGGCCAGCCTTGCGGCGAGAGCGGCGTTTTCCCGGTCTCGGTAGAAGATCCCCGACGCTTCCGCAAAGCGTTTCATCACGTCGGCTTCATCGAGGCGTAGGCACCGGGCATAGCTTCTGACATAGGATTTTGTGACTGTCTGGGCAGGAAGTTTCGGAAGGTCTTCGGCTTCCACCGCAGCCAGGTATTCGAAACCGATGCACGTCATGGCGGAAATATCGCTCAGACTGTAGCCCTTCTCCGTTCTCACCCGCTGCAGGTACTGTCCCAATGACTCTTCCATGAAAGTTTTGTCCCGTGCCCCTCATCCTCAAAAGACGCGCGATTCACAATACTGGGGAATACTTTCTTATCGGTAAACTCACCGAAATTCTTAGCGATCTCGAATACATTTCACACAAGCAGTAGATTTGTTAGGATCTATTTTTATGACAGCTTGCGACACCGCGAGCGTTTTGGGGCATCCTGACGCATGGCGCTTTCCGCAGCCGAAATCTCCCGTGTCCTCCAGGAAATCGCTCCGGCCATTCTTGGGGGGACGGTTCGAAAGATTTTCCAGCCGGCCGAAGACGTGATCACCCTGGAGATTCACAAACGCCGGCGGACCGTCCTGCTCCTGCTCTCAGCCGATCCCGACATGGGTCGGATTCATCTCCTCAGCCGCCGCCCTTTGAACCCCCCTGGCCCCCCGGACTTCTGCCAGTTCCTCCGCGCACGTCTCGAAGGCGGCCGTCTCGTCGGTCTCGAGCAGTGGTGCGGCGATCGCATCGTGGGTCTGCGAATAGCCGGACAGGAGGGTCCGTTGCTGTTGATCGGAGAATTCTTGCTGGATGCGCAGGACAAAATTCTCAGGGTGCTGAAACCGCAGGCTGCAAAGGCGCTCCCTCTTCATCACTCCTACACCCCGCCGCTCGGAGGCCCATGGATCACCATCGGCCATCCCGAACCTGAGGCCCCGCTTGATCCACACGCCTTTCCGATCTCAGAAGAGATGGAACGGCGCTATGCGCAACAGGAGACCGAGCGCGCGCAAGCCATGCTCCAGCGCCATCGCCTCCGAGAGCTTCAGAAGGCCATCAAGAAAACCACCCGCCGCCTGGAGGGCCTCACCGGCGATCTGACGAAGGTTGCCCGCTATCGGGAGTACGGCCGATACGGAGAGTTGCTGAAGGGGCATTTACACACCATCGCCAAAGGACAGGATCGGATCGCGGTCGTTGATTACTTCGAGGCCGGTCTCCCGGAAATCGTACTCCCATTGGATCCAGCGAAGGACACACACGGCAATATGCAGGACTATTTCAGAAAGTACCGGAAACATCTTGCAGCAGAAGGGCAGATCCGCCCGCGCCTCGAAGCCGCCGAGCAGGAGCTACAAGCGCTCGTGGCAGAGCGGCGTCAGCTTGAACGAGGAGAATGGCAGCCCGTCACTCCTGACGGTCCCGGGGCACCACGGACCAAGCTGCGACCATTGATTCCTTCTGCGACTCGTCGAGAAGGGAAGGCGCCGGGATCTTTTCGCCGGTTCATTTCTGCGGACGGTCTCCCGATCTTGGTCGGGCGCAATGCTCGCGAGAATGAGCAATTGACGTTCGGGTTGGCCCGCAGCCACGATCTCTGGTTTCATGCGCGCGGAGTTCCGGGCTCGCATGTGGTGCTCAGAATAGAGAAGGACGCTGCCGCGCCGCAGGAGTCTATACGCGACGCGGGGACGTTGGCGCTCCTCTACAGCAATCTGAGGAAAAGCGGCAAAGGCGAGGTCATGTACGCCAGACGAAGCGACGTGCGCAAGATCAAAGGTAAATCTCCCGGGACCGTCAGCGTGACTCAGGACAGGAGCCTCTTTGTGGACTTAGACCACGCCCGCTTGCGGCGGCTCAAAGACTCGCCAGGGTCTGTTAGCCGACCGTCGTATTGAGCAGATAGGTCTCCAGCTCCTTGCGCTGTTGATCGTTCGTCCGCTGCCACCGATCGATCTCGCCCTGCAGCTTCTCAATCCGGCTCTCCTGATCGTTCAGCTTGCCGAGCAATCGCGTGTAGTATT